>JAKJDA010000547.1 GCA_022706165.1 Candidatus Hydrogenedentota bacterium
CCCGCTTGGCGCCCGCCTGCTGCGCGCTGTCCGTCAACGCGCGCTTCTCGACCGCCGTGCTGCCGCTCGGCACGCAAATCGCCACGCGCGGCGACACCAACCGTTTGCGATTGTGCACCTTCTGAATGAAATACCGCAGCATCGCTTCGGTGATTTCGAAGTCCGCGATCACGCCGTCCTTCATCGGACGAATCGCCACGATGTTGCCCGGCGTACGTCCGATCATGCTCTTGCCTTCGTTGCCGACGGCGCGCACCTTGCCGGTGTCTTTGTTTATCGCCACCACGCTCGGCTCGCTGAGCACAATGCCCTGACCCCGCACATACACCAACGTATTGGCCGTGCCCAAATCTATGCCCATGTCGTGCGAAAAAAGCCCCGGCAAATGCTTCAAAAACTGGAACACCGATTTCCCTCCCTATCGGAATCAGGACAACCCTGTACATCTCGCCGCTCGCAAAGCGCAATGCGCCCCCGAGGAAACGCCGGACGGGACAGGCCGCCGCTACAGCCCGCTGTCATCGCAACACTCGGCGCGAAACCGCGGCGCTTGACCCTGCCATGCTGACGCCGTCGCCACATAACTCATGCGAGAAACGGCAGTTATGGAATCAACAAACCAGACGATTATAGCAAAATCCAAAAAGAAGTCAAAACAACCCCACGCCCCGATCCCCAGAACAGGCACATATCCGCACACAAAACGAACGCAACCGAATCCCCAAGACACACTCCCCCCCAAAATCAGGATGCCAGGAACACGGGCGATTTCCATCCGCCACGGCGACGCGATAGAATGACGCGCTTGTCACATGCTCACGAGGGAACAGGCCCATGCCACGACGCGCGAAAACCAATCGCCGCCGCAATAGGTGCAAACCATGAAAGACGTATGGATCGCGTTGGGGTTGACGGTTTTCGCGGGACTGGCCACCGGAATCGGCAGCATCATCGCATTCACCGCCAAAAGAACCAACTACCGATTCCTTTCCGTCGCAACGGGATTTTCAGCCGGAGTGATGCTGTACGTATCGTTCGTGGAAATTTTCTTCAAGGGCGTCGAAGCCATTGCGGAACGGTATGGAGAGTATTGGGCGCATTGGATCAACGCGGCTTCCTTTTTTGGCGGAATGCTGCTGATAGGCCTGATCGACAACATGATCCCCGCCGCCGACAACCCCCACGAAACCCATTCGGAAGAAGAAACCTCGCCGTTGCACGATCCATCCGCGCCGTATCCGAATTTTAGCGCAAGCGCGACCAGCGCGGCCCCGCCGCCCCTTGGCTCCCATGATCACGGAATTCACCATCAAAAACTGATGCGCATGGGCCTGTTCACGGCATTGGCCATTGGCATCCACAATTTTCCCGAAGGCCTCGCCACCTTCCTTGCCGCCCTGCACGATCCAAGCCTTGGCGTGGCCATTGCCGTGGCCGTTGCCCTGCACAACATTCCCGAAGGCATCAGCGTGTCCGTGCCCATCTTCTACGCCACCGGAAACCGCACCAAAGCATTTTGGTACTCCCTGCTGAGCGGCCTTGCCGAACCCGTCGGAGCGATTGCCGCGTATGGCGCCCTCCGTCTCTTTGCGGCCGGAGACGAAACGGTTGTATCGCCACTGGCCATGGGAATGCTCTTTGGAAGCGTGGCCGGCATCATGGTCTACATCAGCCTCGACGAATTGCTGCCAACAAGCCGGGCTTACGGAAAAGGACACGACAGCCTGTTTGGCCTCGTAGCCGGCATGTTGGTCATGTCGCTAAGCTTGCTCATGATGAAGTGACGCTCGCGAGCGCGTCTTGATCAACATCCAGTCTCCGCGCCAAACCCACGCACCACAAGCAATGAACAAAAACAAGAATCACATGCGATGACCCTGTCAGGTTGGTTCAGGGCTATCGCATTAAAATCTGAGTTCCGGGCAGACCTTGGCTCGTTTGTGATTTGCTTCCCCTTTTCGTTTGG
>JAKJDA010000548.1 GCA_022706165.1 Candidatus Hydrogenedentota bacterium
CCCCACCGCTATTGTAGCTTTTACGATCGCCACGGTCCACGCCATGCCCAAGGCCCCGTACCGCGGCGCCACGTAAAGCCCGGCCACCGTCAACGCAACCAGCTTGACGCCCTCCAACATGGCAATCGCGCGCGCGCGCCCCAAGCCGTAAAGCGCCGCCCCCGACGGAGCCCCAATCAACGAGGCCAACGCCGCCGCCAACAAAACGGCAAACAGCGTCCCCGTCTCCGCGTACGCGGGCCCAAACGTCAGGCGCGCAACGGGGCCCGCCGCCGCGATTCCCGGCAACAACGCGACGCACGCCGCCGCGGCCGGCATCCGGAAACGCCGCAAAAACGCGCGCATGACCGCCGGCGCCGCAATTGCGCTCGCCGTCGGCAACAGCACGTTGAACAAGGACATCACCGCGAGGTCGCCGATCTGCGCCAGACTCGTCGCCGCGCCGTAATGACCGATCGTCTCCTTCGGAACGCGAAACGCCGCCAACAAAAAAAGGTCGACGCGCTGAGCAAGAGTCGTGAAACACGCCGCCGCAATCACCCATCGCGCAAACAAAAAGAAATCGCGTCCCATCGCAGCGCGCGGACGTTCCAAACGCACATAGTCGCGCGGCAAAAATGACCATGCGATCGCGCCCATGATCAGCGCCGAAGCCGCATACGCCCACAACAGCGAAACAATCCCCGCCCGCGCGGTAAACAACAACGCGACAATGATTCCCAACCGCAGAGCCGTGCCCGAAAACTCGAAGGCCGCATACGCCCCAAACCGCCGATGCGCCTGAAAATAGCTCTGCGCAAAGCACCAAAGCGTCAAAAACGAAGCGCCCAAAAACGCAACGAACACGCCATGCGGCGAATACGCCGCCCCGCCGTCGCGTCCCGAAAGCGCCCCCGCGATGGGACGCGCGCCCACAAAACCGATCGCGACGATAAGTGCCGCCGCCGCGATCTTGACCAGCAACAGGAACCTGAAATAGGGTGCGGCTCCGTCGTGCTCCGGCGTAAGGCGCCGCGCCGCAAACCGGACCAGACTCGCGTCGAGCGCAGGCCCCAGCAACCCCGCCGCCACGCCCGACACCGCCAACAACACAGCCAACTGCCCAAAATCGCCCGGCCCCAGCGCACGCGCCATCAGCACCGTGCCCAAAAAACCCATCCCTGCCGTCGCGATCCGCGCCGCAAACACGCCGCCAAACGCCGCCAGCCACGCATGACCTCGCGCGGACGTGGCTCCCAGATTCTGCTGTGCTTGCGTCTCCACACAACTCCTGCCGCGTCGCGACGCCGCGAATCCCAGACCGACCTTGAAACGCCCGCCGTTTTCCAGAAGAAGGACGCCCCCCCGTTTCGGCGGCTCCCGCGCAAAATGCGCAAGGGGCGGACTCGCGCCGCGGTTCCGCCCCTAGCTAGAATGCGATTCCGGCGAATCGGCTAGATGCCGCCGGCGCCTGTGTTCAGTTTCTCGATCATATCGACCATCGGCACGAACAACGCCAGCGCCAACAGACCGACCAAAATACCGACGATCACGGTGATGATGGGCTGCAGCGACTCGCCCATGGCGGCAATGGCAATATCGACCTCCTGTTCGTGCGTGTCGGCGAGCCGCTCGGCTATCTCGTCCAACGAACCGCTCTCCTCGCCCGTCACCAACATGTCCGTCACAATAGGCGGCATCACGTCTGGCGCATCCCGCAAAGGCGCTTCCATGCCTTGCCCCTGCTCCACGGAATCCCGCACGTTCTGAATGGTGTTCGCCATCGCGTGGTTGTGCACGGAACTTCGCACTAGGTCAAGCGTGACCATCATCGACAAACCGCTCCGCAACAACATCGCGAACGAACGCAAGAACTCGGCCACCGCATAGTTCCGCAACACCGGCCCCACGACCGGCAGTCGCAGCTTGAGACGGTCGGCCCGAAGACGCGCCAGCGGATTGCGCACCCACAGCTTATACAACA
>JAKJDA010000549.1 GCA_022706165.1 Candidatus Hydrogenedentota bacterium
GCACCGTCACATGCCCTGCAATCGCGCAAAGCCCCGCAGGAAGCCGCACCACCCCGCCGCCGCGATCTCCGCACGCGTCCAAGGCGTTCTGAAGAGCGCCGGTATTGTCCGTCTGCCCGTCAAGCACGACGCCAAAATCACGGGCATCAATATGATCGCCAGTTTCGAAAGAAATGTTTTTCATATGGGGAAAGGGCCTCCTTACGCCCAAACACGCTATGATTCCCTGCCGCGCATCGCGCTTGGCCCGGCAGTCCACAAACGGCGAGAGCATACGCTCACGCCCTGGACAAAGCAATTTTCCCCTGACCAATGCCGCGCTCCCACTGCATGTTCGTGAAAATTCTCGCGCGCAAACCCGATCGTGCGATAAGACCGTGTCCCGCATCACGTTGCATCGTCCATGAACAACACGGACTAAAGATTGGAGGCTCGATTGCCGATGAACTCTCCAGCGACGGCGTACGGCCCTTGGGCCGTCTCACGAGGCGTTCCCTTCGGGGGACATAATGCGATGCCCTTCGCCATAAAGGGCATGCAGGGATGCATACCTATGGATATCTCCATCTCCGCTATTTCTCTTCGGTATCAGTATGAAGCGTACGCCATTCAAACCTTTGACAGAACTGCTGCGGACGGACAGAACGCCGCAAAGCCGACCTCGATGCTGAACATGCCCCAGGACGTCATTGATTTCGGAAAGAGCAGAGCCTTTAGCGCGCAAGACGCCATTCGCATCGTCAACGAGCGCATGATGGAGAAACTGCGCGGCGTGGTGGAGGGAGCCCAACAAGCGATCGGCATGAACGGCATGGCGATGATTGACACTTCCGCCGAAGCGACCGCCGGACGCATCGCCGACTTCGCATTGGGATTCTTCGAGGCCTGGCGCAAAAACCATGCTGATCTCGGCGATGACGACGCCCGCAAGCAGTTCGCCAGCTTCATCGGAGCCGCAATCAAGCAGGGAATCGACGAAGCCAGCGGCATCTTAACGGCCCTGAACGCCCTGACCCCGCAAAACACGTCGCTCATACAAAATATCGCTAGCATCGTCCAGCAACGACTCGACGATTTCGTGTCCGGCAACGCCGATCCCGCGACCCGATCCAACGGAAAGATTATGGCGGCATAGCCTGCGACCAGGCTACTCCGGTCTAAATTTCTGTATCCGGTTGTTGTAGGTGTCTGACACGTAGACATTTCCAGCGGCATCCACCGCCACGCCGCCGGGAATGACAAATTGGCCGTTGCCGGACCCAAGCCCTCCCCAAGCGCTCAAAAACGCGCCCGAGGAACTCAAACGCTGGATACGGTTGTTACCGCTGTCCACGACGTAGACGACTCCGGCGGCATCCACCGCCACGCCGCCCGGATTCAAGAACTGCCCTGTGCCGGTTCCCTGACTCCCCCAGGCCGCTAGAAAAGCGCCGTTGCCGTCGAATTTCTGGATGCGGTGATTGCTGGAATCGGAGACATACACGTTCCCGGAAAAATCCACCGCCACGCCGGACGGATTCGTGAAGCGGCCGTTCGTTGTCCCAGCCCCCCCCCATGTCCGCTGAAAAACGCCGCTCGCGGAAAACTTTTGTATCCGATTGTTGCCATAATCCACGACGTACACATGGTTGGTCGCATCCACCGCCACGCCCACCGGGCCGTTGAATTTTCCGTTGGAGGTCCCCTGACTGCCCCATGCGATCACAAAGCCTCCGGTAGAGGTGAACTTCTGGATGCGGTGGTTCGCGGTGTCTCCCACATACACATTGCCGGAAGCGTCCAACGCGATGCCGATAGGATTCTTGAATTGACCGTTTCCAGTCCCCAAACTCCCCCACGCGGCAAGAAAAGCGCCGCCGGAATCGAATTTTTGAATGCGACTGTTTCCACTGTCCGCTACATATACATTCCCGGACCCGTCCGCCGCCACGCCGGACAAATACCGGAACTGGCCAGGGTCTG
>JAKJDA010000054.1:0-7637 GCA_022706165.1 Candidatus Hydrogenedentota bacterium
CGCTTTGCCTCGCCGCTGACGGTCGAGGATTTTCGCAAGGTGACGAGCATCATCGGCTACTCGCGCGAGCGGCTGGCGACTGCGGCGCCGGACATCATGAAACTGGCAGAAACCGAGTCATTGACGGCGCACGCTCGCGCCGTGGAGTTGAGACTATGAAATACCAACGTGCGTTGCTCGCGGACGTGGAAGGCTATGTTCCCGGCGAGCAGCCGAAAATTCCGAATATCATCAAGCTGAACACGAACGAGAATCCTTACCCGCCGTCGCCGCGCGTGATGGAGGCGCTGCGCGGACTGAGCGGCGACGCGTTGCGCAAATACCCCGATCCCGTATCCTTCGGATTCCGTAGAGCATGCGCCGAACGCTATGGCTGCGAGGGCCCCGAGTGGGTCGTCGCCGGCAATGGCATGGATGAGCTTCTGGCGATAGTCTTGCGGACGTTTGTCGACCCTGGCGATACGGTGATATCGACGTACCCCACGTATATTTTGTATGAAACCCTCGCGCAGCTACACGGCGCAAAATGCACGCTCGTCGATCTGGATGACGCGTTTCAACTGCCCGAGTTTTTCTATGCAATCAAAGGGCGTTTGTGTTTTCTGCCGCGCCCGAATTCGCCGTCGGGCGTATGCGTGCCGCTTGCGGATGTCGAGCGCCTGTGCCAGAGTTTCGATGGCATTGTCGTAATTGACGAAGCGTACGCGGATTTTGCCGACGATACGTGCATGGATTTTCCAAAGCGCTTCGAGAACGCTATTGTCATGCGCACGTTTTCCAAGTCTTATAGCTTGGCAGGCGCCCGCATTGGCGCGGCAGTTGCGCGCCCCGAGATCATCGCCGAGTTCATGAAGACCAAGGATTCGTACAACATGAACGCCGTGTCGCAGGCGCTGGGGCTCGCCGCGATGCAGGACTACGACTACATGCGCGCGAACGTCGCGAAGGTCCGGGCGACGCGCGACCGTTTGCGGATTGCGCTGACCGCGATGGGCTTCGTTGTGCCGCCGTCGCAGTCGAATTTTCTTTTGGCGCAATGGGGCGGCGCGCCTGATGCGCGCGCGATTTTTGAACAGCTCCGCGACCGCGCTATTCTCGTACGCTACTTCCCCGTGCGCAGACTCGATAATGCGCTGCGTATTTCGATTGGCACGGAAGATGAGGCCGACGCTTTGTTGAGGGCATTGGGCGAGATTATTCGGGGGAGGTGAATATGGGCATGTTCTTCGACCAACCATGTGACGTGGTTCCGGTGCAACCGGGAGTCGTGGAAGATCAGTTCGATGCAGGTCCCGGTTTCAATAAGACCTCTCATTCATCTTCCTGCGCATCGGCGCCGCACGTTGCGTTCATTTGCTTTCTATTTTTCGTCTCGTTCCTCACCGGTTGCGTGACTACGGACTTCGGCGCGAAGATAAACGTGCTGAGTGTCCAGGATGAAATCCGACTTGGCAACCAGATGGCCACGGAGATCGAGAAGAAGGAGAAGCCGCTTGATAATCCTGCGATTCAGGCCTATGTCGCCGATATCGGCAAACGTCTGGCGCGCGTGGCGACGCGACAAGATGTCACGTATCGGTTCACCGTGATTGATGCTCCGAAGACGATCAACGCGTTTGCCCTTCCCGGCGGCCATATGTACATCTACACGGGTCTGATGAAGCTTTGCCAGAATGAGGCGGAACTGGCGGGCGTGATGGCGCATGAGATGGGCCACGTGGCTGCACAGCATCATGGGCGCATGATGACGCGTCAGCTAGGCATTGCGTTGATTACGCAAGCCGCATTGGGCAAGAATCCAGGTTTGTTGGCGGAGTTGCTGAGCCAATATGCGGGGGCCGGCATTTCCGCGCGATACAGCAGGTCCGATGAGGACGAGGCGGATACGCTTGGGATGGAGTTCTTGTTTCGCGCTGGATACAACCCTTCGGGGATGATCACGTTCATGGAAAAGATGATGAATATGGAACTGAAAACCGGCAAGGCCCATCCGCTTCCGATTTTCGCATCGCATCCCCCGACGGAACAGCGAGCATTGCACCTGCGCGCGCTAGAGGAGAAGTATCCGCCGGACATGCGCGAGACGAGTCCTGTATACGCGGATCGCTACAAAGAAAACGTGCTGAACAAACTTCAGTGACGTGAAAATCGCCTGGAAGATTCCGTGAATTCGGAGTCGGTCCTTCTCACAATCGGTGTGTGGCGATGGAAGTTTTCGCGCCGCGAAGGAGCCTATATGTATCGTTGTTTATTGGCTATGTTTTTTGTTTTCACCCTGAGGGCGGCGATGACGCCGGAGGCATATGCCATGGAGAAAGAACCTAGCGCGCATTCGACGTATGCGACACTTGAACGACACAAGACTCGTTCCCTTTTTCCCGAGCTGGCCCATGCCGACCCCGAGGCGATTCGCCAGACTCCCCGCGGAAAAGAACTATACGAGTGGGCGCGGCAAGACCCGGGCGACATACCGACCCTTACCTATTCGCTCTACCGCGTCTATAAGCGAACGGGCAGTCGCGATGCATTTCAGAATGTCTATTTCGCGCGGCGAGATCGGTTGAGCCAAGCCGCTTTCACGGAGTGGTTCGAGCCATCGGATGCGCACCTCGATCGTCTTTGCGATCTCATATGGGCCATTTGTGAGGAAACCACGTGGGTGTTGCCGGCGCATGAGGGACCCGCCTGGAACGTCGATCTTTTCAATGCG
The DNA here is from genome assembly GCA_022706165.1 of Candidatus Hydrogenedentota bacterium. Lineage (GTDB taxonomy): Bacteria > Hydrogenedentota > Hydrogenedentia > Hydrogenedentales > SLHB01 > JAKJDA01. Next base: position 2,711 of record JAKJDA010000054.1, read on the forward strand.
GAAACGGGCGCGCTATTGGCGGATATCGCGTTATTGATCGGCGATCGAATTCCGGAAGAAGTTCGCGAGCGCATGCGAAGTGAAGTGGATACGCGCATATTTGCAAATTTTTTGGCACATTATAACAGCGATATTCACTGGTGGCATCGTGGCATGAACAACTGGACGGGCGTTTGTTCGGGTTCTATTGGTCAGGCGGCCCTTGTATTTGAAAAAGACCCCAAGAGGCAAGCGGAGATTTTGTCGATCGTCATCGGCGAGTTGAATCGGTATATCGACAATGGGTTTGAAAGCGACGGCGGTTGCTTGGAAGGGGTGAACTACTGGGCCTACGGCCTCTTGCATTTTGTCGCTTTTTCTCAGATGCTGAGCGCGAGGACTGAGGGGGAGATCGACTTATTGTTGAATCCCAAGATGGAGGAGATTGCGCGCTATCCGATTGCAATCTCGCTGGGCGGTCGCAACTATGCAAGTTTCGCAGACAGCCGTTCGAGCATAGCCCTCGATCCTTCTGTGGCGACGGCGCTTGCGTCCAAAACAGGCGTCACAGAGCTGTTGGCCCTCTCAGGGGCCGGCGGGCGTGGCTGGTCGAATTTTCGAGCGCTTTTGTGGCGGGATGACTCCTTGCCGAAATCTGCGCAGTTGCAGGATGTGATATTGCCTGCCTCGGGGGTGTGTCGCATTGTGGGAGACGCGTCGGGGGCGCCGATCGTGCTTGTGGTGAAAGCTGGGCATAACGCTGAGTCTCACAATCACAATGACGTCGGCAGCTTCATCGTGAGCGCTGGAGACGAAACGTATCTTTGCGATCCGGGCTCCGGTCTATACCAACGATCCTATTTCGATGAGCATCGTTATGAGTGCCTCTTTACGCGTTCTTATGGTCACAGTGTTCCGTTAATCGACGGAAAAGAGCAACCGGAAGGGAAGGAGTATTGCGGCACGATGGTCTCTGCCGGAGACAAGTCTATCTGCATCGACTTTGCTGCCGCGTATTCTGTCCCGAAGCTCAAGAAGGCAACGCGGACGTTGACGATGAGTGCAGACGGCACGATAACGTTTCTCGATGTGTTTGACAGTGACGCGCCGGGCGTCAGCATTGAGGAAGCCTTCATGACGTGGCAGAGCGTGAAAGTCGACGGAGCCGTCGCCCGGATTGAGTCACCCACGGGATGTCTCGTGCTGGAAGCTTCCGACGGCCTTTTCGAGGTCAAGAGCTTTGAGGAAGAATGCCAAGCAAACAAGAAGGAAGGGGTCTTGTCGCGCATAGCGTTGGGCTTTCCCGCGGCGCCAAAGCGAACCGTGCACATTGCCATGCGCTTCGAGGCCAAATGACGGGTGAAACGCACAAAGAGATCAAATAGCTAGAGCGAGAGCAATTATCCTTTGGGATCTTTGCGCCTCTGCGTTGGTATCTTGAATGCAGGGTTCGCAGAGGTCGCTGAGTTCGCAGAGAAAGAGGGATGGAGGAGATCCGATTTCATGCCGAAAAAACGCAAGGTGTTTGTGGTTCCGCATACGCACTGGGACCGTGCGTGGTACGTGCCGTTCGAGGAGTTTCGTTTGCGGCTGGTCACGATGATCGATGGGCTTATGCGTACGTTGGAAACCGACCCATCGTTCACAAGTTTTACGCTTGATGGACAGGCCATCGCGCTAAACGACTACCTCGAAATCCGTCCGCACAACCGCGATCGCTTGCGCAAGCTCATTCATGCGCGTCGTCTATACGTCGGCCCGTGGTACGTTCTGCCGGACGAATTTTTGGTTAGCCCGGAATCGCTCATCCGCAATCTCATGCTGGGGCGAAAGATCAGCGATGCGTTTGGTCACACCATGGGCGTGGGCTACGTGCCCGACCCCTTCGGCCACATCGCACAGCTTCCGCAACTCCTGCGTGGATTTGGCATGGAGTCCTTCATGTTCTTTCGCGGTATCGATCAGGAGACGACCAAACTCGACGTCGAATTCGTGTGGCGCGGGCCCGACGGATCGGAAGTGCTTTGCTCGCAGATGCGCCCCTTCTACGGCAGCGGCACCCATTTGGGCTACGCGACAAACTGGGGCGACACGGAATTCATGGTAAAAGACTTTTCGTTCGCCATCGATCAGATCGAAACCGGTTGCAAGCTCCTGCAAGATCATTCCGTCGCGCAGTCATTGGTCTTGGGCAACGGCATCGATCAAGCGACGCATCAGGCGGATCTGCCGCAAATTCTGAGGCGTCTCGGCACGCGCTTCCCGCAGCATGATTTTCGCATTGCGTCGTTTGAAGAATACATCGCCCAGATCAAGCGCGAACTTGCCAATGTAAAACTAAAGACCCATCGCGGCGAGATGATGTATCAGTACGGCGACCTTCTGCGCGGCGTTGATTCGTCGCGCATCTACATGAAGATGCTGAACCAGGAGTGCGAAGACCTGCTCGAAAAATGGACCGAGCCGATCTGTTCGGTCGCGTGGATTGCGGGGTGCTTCGAGTATCCGCAGGACCAACTCTGGCACGCATGGGAAGAGTTGATGAAGACGCACCCGCACGACGACGTGTGCGGCGCGTCGGTCGACCGCGTGCATGCCGAGGCGGAGATGACTCTCGGGCGCGTGCATCAGGTCGGGCATATGTTGTATCGCCTGGCGTTGCGGCGCTTCGCGCTGAACACCGACAACTCGAAGCAAGCTGGAGCGCCGGTGTTGGCGTTCAATACCTTGCCGACTGCGCGTAAGGAAGTCGTGCGCATTGACATCGATCTGGTGCCATATGACGAGCCATGGGACAGCTTCGCATTGTTCGATGAAAACGGGCGCGAGGTTCCCTACGAGTTGCTTTCGGTGGAGCGCAAGAATTGGTGGGAAGCGCTCAAGCCGTTTGATGTGATGCGACACGCCATCGAGTTGGAGATTGATTTGCCTCCGTTTGGCTATCGCACGTTGTACGTGCGGGAAGGCGCGCCGCGTCCGGTGGCGCCGCGATGCAAGATCGCGACGAAGCGCTTCGAAAACACCTTCTACGCGCTCAGCATCTCCGCCAACGGTTCCCTGACGCTTTATGACAAGGCCACAAATACCACCCACAAGGACTTGCTCGTGTTCGAGGATGTCGAGGACTGCGGCGACGAATACAACTGGTCCTATCTCGACAACAACTCGCAAACCTTTACGACGGCGAAGAGCCGCCCAGCGATCGAGCGGGTGCATGCGGGGCCATTTTCTGCGACGTGGCGCATCACGCACGAGATGAAACTTCCCGCGAGTCTCACGTCTGACCACAAGGCGCGCTCGAAGAAACTTGCGCCGTTCGTGATTGAATCGGAAGTGACATGCCGCGCCGGCTCGCCGCGCGTCGATATCGTCACGCGCGTCGATAACAACATAAAGGACCACCGCGTGCGGGCGCTTTTCCCTGCGTCCGTCGAGACGGACATGGTGCTGGCCGACGGTCATTTCGCGGCGATCGAGCGCGCGTTTGACCTGCCCCCCGCGAAGCCGAAGCTGCCGCCCTATCCGACGCAGCATCAGCTTCGTTTTTCATGTCTTACAGATGGGAAGAAGGGATTCGCGATTATCAACGACGGCTTGCCCGAATATCAGGTCGTTCGCGACAAGAACCGGCGGGTAATGGCGCAGACCTTGTTTCGTTCCGTGGGGTGGCTTGGACGCGAGGACGTTCCCACGCGGCGCTATGGCGCGTCCCCCGCGCTGGCCGCGCCGGAGGCGCAGTGCCTGCGTGCGATGGAGTTCCGCTATGCGTTCATGGCCTTCAAGGGCGACTGGGCTCCGGTGATGCAGGAATCGTTGCGGCATAACATCGCGCCGTGTGTGACGCGCGCGGACGTGCACGGCGGAACCGACCTGCGGCAGATGGGCATCGAGATGGACGAGGAGCGCGCCAAGCAGAAGTATCTGCCCGTGCCGCGCGAGGGGAAGCTGCCCGACCACGCCACCATGATGGACATTGGCAATGATGCGCTCGTGCTCAGCGCGGTCAAGAAATGCGAGTGGAATAACCATCTCATTGTGCGGCTGTATAACCCCGGTCCGAACACGCAGAAAGGCCTATTGGCGTTGTTTCGGCCAATTAAGAAGGCTTATGCGACGGATCTCTGCGAGAAGCGCGTCGGGGCTGCGCTACGAGTTGCCAAGGGCGTGTTGCGCTATGCATGCGGGCCGTACAGGATTGTGACGTTTGAGGTGCAGGTATAAGGCAAGCCCGGGGGAACTCGAGATTTCCCCAAACCGTTTCAGGAACGCTTCATGGCGCTTTACGCCGCAGTTGTCAGGCGCTTATGCTTGACGTGAATCCGTTCATCGGCGCGTTCGTGCGCGATCTCTCCGCGTTGCGTTTCGGCGCTCCGGTGACGCATGTGTACAACCCGTTGGAGTATGCCTGTGCGCCGCATGCGTTGTATTGGAAACGCTACGGTCAAGGCATGCGCGAAATTATTTTGGTGGGCATGAACCCCGGCCCGTTCGGCATGGCGCAGACCGGCGTCCCGTTTGGCGATGTGACGATGGTGCGCGATTGGCTTGGCATCGAGGACGAAGTTGGTGCGCCGCCGCGCGAACATCCTAGGCGCCCCGTGCAGGGGTTCGCATGTCCTCGCGGCGAGGTGAGCGGCGCCCGCTTGTGGGGATGGGCCCGCGACCGTTTCGGAACGCCCGACCGTTTCTTCGCTCGTTTTTTCGTGGTGAACTACTGTCCGCTCTGTTTCATGACGGAAAGCGGCAGCAACCTCACGCCCGACAAACTGCCTGCGAACGAGCGGACGCCGCTTCTCGACATGTGCGATCGCGCACTGCGCCGGATTGTCGAATCCATGCAACCGCGCTACGTGCTCGGCATCGGCGGTTTTGCCGATACACGGGCTCGCGCGGCATTGGCGGGAATGTCCGTCACCGTCGGGCGCATCCCGCACCCCAGTCCTGCGAG
>JAKJDA010000054.1:7664-11743 GCA_022706165.1 Candidatus Hydrogenedentota bacterium
CCGCCGCGAACCGGGGCTGGGCCGATGCCGCCGAAAAGGCTCTTGCCGAACAGGGCATCATGAGGTAGATGCAAGCACTTCCGCATGCTCGCCCGTCCTGTTCGCGAAACGGGATATTCACTGACGCAGTATCTTATAATCTCGCCCACTGATTTTCTTTGGGGGATTTTGCGCGTGGAGACTTCTCTGACATCCGAGCAACGCTTCTGGCGCTGGCGCATTTTTCTCGCGACGTACGCCGCGTACGCGGGGTACTACCTCACGCGCAAGGCGTACACCATCTGCAAAACGTCCATCCAGGCCGATTTCGACTGGGACAGCCAGGCCATCGCGCACATCTGGACCTCCTACCTGATCGCCTACGCCGTCGGACAGTTCGTCTGCAGCTACTTGGGGCGCAAGCACGGTCCGCGGGCGCTTTTGCTGGGCGGATTGGGCATTTCCATCGTTATCAATGCCATGTTAGGCCTTGCCAATTCCTACGCAACTTTTATCTGCTTGATGATTGTCAGCGGACTGGCCCAAGCCAGCGGCTGGCCGGGCGCGGTGGGCGGCGTGGCCGAATGGCTGCGCCCCAAGGAGCGCGGCGCCATCATGGGATTCTGGTGCACAAGCTACGTGGTCGGCAACATGGTCGTGAAATTCGTCGGCGGGCTATTGCTGCACTCGTACGGGTGGCGCTTTTCATTCGTCGGCCTGTCGGCCCTCACGTGCTTTGTCTGGGTGCTCCTGTATCTGTGGCAGCGCAATCGCCCCGAGGACGTGGGCCTCGATCCGATTGTCCAAGATCGCGAACACGACGGACGGGCGGTGCGCGCATCGGAAGATCTGCAGGTGACGTGGGCGCAGTACCTGCAAATAGCGCTGAACCCCCTCGTGTTGACGATGGGAATTAGCTACTTCAGCATCAAGTTCCTGCGATACGCGTTGGATTCGTGGCTGCCGGCCTTCCTGAACTATCAAGGCATGGACGTCGCCCGCGCCAGCTACTATTCCTCGATCTTCGACTGGGCCGGTCTGGCGGGCGCGGTGGCGGCAGGCATCGCGGTGGACCGCCTCTTTCGCGGAAACTGGGCCGTGCTCTGTTTTGTCATGGGTCTTGGGATGATCACCGGCTATCTTGCGGTGATTTACCTCGGCGCCAGTCCCGCGTCGATGGCGGTATGGTTCGGTCTTGTCGGATTTATGGTGTACGGTCCCGACACCCTGCTCAGTGGCGCAGCGGCGGTTTCGGTCGCGGGAGAGCGCAACGGCGTGGCCGTGGCGGGCATTGTCAACGGCGTGGCGAGCATCGGCCCCATCATCCAGGAAGAGGTCATCGGTTGGCTGATTCGAGGCGATATTGCGGCAGGAATGCGCAACACCAACCGACTTGCGCTGGCCATGAGCATCCTGTTCACCGTGTTGATGCTGGTCATGATTTGGCGTTTACGCGCCACTCATGCCAAACATCGTGAGCGCGACGCCAAAGCCTCAGGACAGTGACGTTTGCATAGGCTCTTGCATGCGGGGATCGTTACGGTCCCATCGCATTTCAATCGGCCAGGCCCATGGGAGCTTCGCGGAAAATGCGGGCATCCATCAGCGGCACGGTGGCGGGAACAATAGGCGTAAAGGCCATGCGATCGAGGATGTCCCGTTGGATGTCGACGCCTGGGGCCGCCTCCGAGAGTTCGAGCCCGGACCGCGTCAACGTGAATACGCACCGTTCGGTGATAAAGAGGATGCGCTTGTCCCGTTGGCGCGCAACGGATCCGCTAAAGGTTATCTGCTCGACGGCGTCGACGAATTTGGGGATCGAACCGTCTTGCTCGATGACGAGACGCCCGTCCTCGACGTGCGCGCTACGCGCCCCTGCATTGAATTCGCCGCAGAAAAGACAGGTTTGTGCGGATTGCGTGATGTCGATGAAGCCGCCGCAGCCGATGATTTTGGGGCCGATTTTGCTGACGTTGACGTTTCCTTCCCGGTCTGCTTGCGCGAGACCTACGCAGGTCAGGTCGAGCCCGCCGCCGTCATAAAAATCAAACATCTGTGGCTGCGAAAGAAAGGCAGACGGATTTTTGGCTGGGCCGAAATTCTTTCCGCCTTCCGGCAGACCGCCCACGGCTCCCACCTCGTTATTCATCGTTACGCTGTCCAGCAGTCCCTCCTCGAAGGCCACGGCGGCCACGCCCATCGGAATGCCTACCCCCAGGTTGATGCTCATGCCGGGGCGGAGCTCCATTGCGGCGCGGCGGCAGATGATTTTCTCGATGCTGAGAGGGAGCGGATGAACCTCCTGACGTAGATCGACGCGTTGTCGTCCGGAATAGGAAGGGTCTCGTTCGACAAAGAGCGTGTGGGGATGCATGCTGCGGGAAGACGCCTTCACCACGTAGTCTACGAACAATCCCGGCACACGCACATGATGCGGATAGGCGGGCGCATCGAGCAGTGCCTCCACCTGCGCGATGACGAACCCGCCGCAATTCTTGACGGCCATGGCAACCTCGAGCATCTCCATCACGATCGCCTCATCGTCTGCGGTGATGTTGCCCGACGGATCGGCCGCTGTGCCGCGAATGATGCCTACGTGCACGGGAAATGTTTTGTACAACAACATTTCCTCGCCATTCAGCCGAACCAGTTCCACGAGGTCTTCCGCGTTGCGCGTGCGATTGTTGAGCTTTCCGCCTTCGATGCGCGGATCCACGAAGGTTCCCAGGCCGACCGTGGTTAACAGCCCGGCTCGCTTCGCGGCGATTTCCCGATAGAGCTGGGCGAGGGTTCCCTGCGGCAGGTTGTACGCCTCGACCTGATTGGCGGCGATGAGTTTGACCACTTTGTGGTTCAGTCCGAAGTGGCCGCCAATGTAGCGCTTGGCAAGTCCGGCGTGGCCAAAATGATTCAGGCCGCGCGGCTCGTCGCTGAAGGGGCCTATTCCGGCGCTCCAGACAAAAGTCAAGCCGGAAGGACGACCCGTTTCCAAAAACGATTCCTCAACGGCGGAAAAAACCTCTTCGATGGCGACCGGATTCACCAGAACCGTCGCGCCGTCCGGAATTTTCGCTATCGCGTCCCGGGCGCTCACTACCGTGGCCATTGCAGCCTACCCTCCCCTTGAAATTCTCTCCCGAAGCAGGCCGCGCTTGGAACGTGGAGATATCCGCGGCCTGCGCCGCCGTCATTCAGAAAACGCGGCGCTCGCTCTACCCGTATGGGTCCCCTTTCGCTACAGCGGCGGCAGTATAGCATGTTGGACGATAGTCTTCGCATATCCCGGCCCAGTTGTGATCGAGGCCGTCGAATTCGCATAATGGAAAGGCAGAGCCTTTTCGCGAAGAGAGGGTTCCCGTTTTCAGAAAGGGCAGAGGGGCGGCTTGACGGCCAATGCCGCGGGATTGGGGTCAATGGGCAAGCATGCGGAAGGAAACGTCTTGAAGATCATCGCAGTGGCCGGAGCTCTGATCGTTCTTGCGCTACTGGGTTTGTCCTATGTCTTGCGCGAAGGGTTCAAGAAAAACGAAAACGAACGCGTCGCGACGCGGAGCCGACAGTCGCCGTATGACGGCGAACGCGCTTTTGCGGTTCTCAAGACCGTGGTGGGATTTGGCCCGCGCCCGTCAGGTTCCGCCGCTTTGGATCAATTGCGCGACTATATTCGGCGAGAGCTCAAAGAGTCCGGTCTTGAGGTGCGCGAACACGCATTTGACGCCAATACGCCGCTTGGGGTCAAACGTATGGTCAATCTAGTGGGGGTCTCGCAGGGAACCACGCCCGGCGTCATTGTGTTAGGCGGTCATTACGAGACCAAGTTTTTTCCGGACATCACGTTTCTCGGGGCCAATGACGCCGGTTCGTCGACGGCCTGGCTGATCGAAATGGCGAGGGTTCTCTCGGGCAGCCGCGAGGGCCGATCGGTGTGGATCGTTTTTTTCGATGGCGAGGAAGCCATGGTGAAATGGTCGGACGCGGACAGCCTGTATGGCAGCCGCGCCTTTGTGGAGGATATTCGGCAGCGCGGCGAACTGTCTGACATTCGGGCGATGATCAACGTCGATATGATCGGAGACTGCTACCTGGGGTTGTATCGGGAT
>JAKJDA010000550.1 GCA_022706165.1 Candidatus Hydrogenedentota bacterium
CGAGGAATTCGACCGCCGTGTTGAGCGCCTCGGCCGTCCAGACGGCCATGATGGCCAGCACGACCCAGCACCACTCCTCGCGGGACAGCCTCAGCGACAGCCCAGCCGCCACCACCGCGATTGTCGCCAGCGCGTGGATCCAGGCGTTGTGCTGCGAGCCAATCAGCACGCCAATGCCCCGGAAGGCATACCGGAAACTGCAAATCCGCTCACCGAGTTTGAATGGCTTCATGGAATGCGCTGTCTACATTATCAACACCGAAGGGTCTTTCGAGGCGACGTGCAGGAGCTTTCTCGCCGTGGCGTTCGGGGTTCTCCTTCCCGACTCCCAGCTCTTGGCGGTCTCGATGGAAACGCCGATCAACTGGGCGAAAACGGGCTGGGTCACACCGAGTCTCCCGCGGATGTCCTTGATTTCGGAGGACGCGATCGCCTGGGGAGGCGATGGAATGGCATATCGCCGAACGCCCTTTCCGGAACCGTTCTTGAGATGGGACACGACCTGCTCCATCGAAGCCACAAGGCGATCGACATCGAACGCACTTTCAACTCTTTTTTTCATCGCCATACTCCTTGCGGATCAATTCCGCCAGCCTTGACAGCTTCCTGGCATCTTCCGCCGTCAGCGTCTCCTTGGCATTCTTGGTATAAGCATCCAGAAAACAAATCAACTCGCCAATGCAAACGATCATGTAGATGATTCTGACTCCACCTCGTTTCCCACGATTGGGAACGGCCATTCGAATTTTGCGGAGCCCCCCCGTCCCCTGTATCACATCCCCGAGTTCCGGATTGGCAATCAACGCGCACTGAAGATCGGAAAACTCCTTCTGGGCGCCAAGACTCTCAATCAAGCCCGTTACGGATTCGACCTCGATGAACTCCATGGATACTCCTGACTTGGCGTACACTGTACACCATGCGACTTCGGAAGTCAACCCACATCGAGCAGCTATTTCCGTTTCGCAAGTTGCGCGCACGGGCGGCGTCTGCTAGAATCATGGGAAAAATCCGTCGATTCCCCGCCTGCCGCGGCGGAATTTGCGTTTCATTCCAGAAGCCATGATCCGAAAATCCGTCCAGAATCTCAAGCCCTACACGCCCGGCGAACAGCCCAAGATCTCCAACATCGTCAAGCTGAACACCAACGAAAACGCCTACCCGCCATCCCCCAAGGTCGCGGCGGCCCTTCGCGATTTCGCCGCCAACGCCCTCAACCTCTACCCCGACCCGCTCTGCGTCCGCATCCGCGAACACCTCGCAAAACTCCACGGGTGCGAGGCCGACGACATTTTCGTCGGCAACGGCTCGGACGAAGTCCTCCGCCTCGCCACCGGTGCCTGGGTCGAGGACGATGGCGCGATCGGCTTTTTCAACCCGTCGTATTCGCTCTATCCGGTGCTGGCCGAAATCCGCGAAGTTCCCGGCATCGCCATCCCCCTACCCGATGCGCCAGATCTGCCGGACTGCCTCGCGAAGGCCGCGCTCCCGAAACCGCCCGATCTGTTCTTCGTCGCCAACCCCAACGCCCCGACGTCCACCCAGTTCCCCAAGGCGGCGATGCGGAAGTTCTGCGAGCGCTTTCCCGGCGTCGTGGTGATCGACGAAGCCTACGCCGCCTTCGCCGACGAAGACTGCCTGGGACTCGCGCTTTCACTCCCCAATGCCGTCGTCTGCCGCACGATGTCCAAGGCCTGGTCCCTTGCCGGCATCCGCCTCGGCTACGCGATCGGACCGCGCAATCTGATCGACGCGCTCTACAAGATCAAGGACTCGTACAACGTCAACGCGCTCACCCAGGTCGCAGCCCTCGCGGCGCTTTCGGATCCCGACTGGATGCTGCGCAACCGCGACCGCATCGTCGCCACCCGCGCGCGGCTCGCCCGCGAGCTCCGCGCGATGGGCTGGACCGTCGCCGATTCCGCCACGAACTTCCTGTGGTGCCAGCCCCCGGCCCCTG
>JAKJDA010000551.1 GCA_022706165.1 Candidatus Hydrogenedentota bacterium
GTGGGGACACTGCCACGCGGAATGGAGCCAAACTTTGGGCGCCGATTTTGGGGACAGACCCCGAAAAATGCGGCCTTCCACGTCTCTCGTCTCATGTCTCTTGTCGTTCTCCGTCAAGCAGTTATGCCCCGAAATCCGAAATAGGGGACAGACCCCGAAAAGTTTGGAGTTCGGGAGTGCGTGAGTTGCGCGTGGCACGGTGCAGACCACGCCACGGGCGGAGTAGACGCGGCGTTTTTGGGGACAGACCCCAAAATTGGCGCGGGGTCTTCTTCGCGTAGCCGGCGCTGCTACGCTTGGGCGTCGGCGGACGGTTTGCGGAGGCGCTTCAGGAGTGCGATTTCCCGGGCGTAGCCGTCCAGTTCGTTCGGGGTTTCGAGGTAGAACGGGAGGTGGCGCAACTTGGGGTGGTTTATGACGTTTGCAATAAGTTCAACGCCGAGTGTGCCGTCGCCGATTTTTTCGTGGCGGTCTTTACGCGCCCCCGGCGGGTTTTTGCTGTCGTTGACGTGAATCGCCTTCAGGCGGTCGAGCCCAACGACGGCGTCGAACTCCTCTATGACGCCGTCGAGGTCGCCAATGATGTCGTAACCGGCATCGGATACGTGGCAGGTGTCGAGGCACACGCCCATTTTGTCGTTGAGCTCAACGCCGTCGATTATGCGTCTGAGCTCCTCGAATTTCGACCCCACCTCGGAGCCTTTGCCCGCCATCGTTTCGAGCAGCACGAGGGTGGTGTGCTCCGGCTTGAGTATCGCATTGAGGACGCCTGTTATGAGGATGATCCCGTCGTCTATGCCTTGCCCGACGTGGCTGCCGGGATGGAAGTTGTAGAGCGCCCCGGGGATGTTTTGGAGGCGATCCAGGTCGTCCGCCATTGTCTCAAGCGCGAATTCTCTGACCCGGAGGTCTTTTGAGCACGGGTTGATGGTGTACGATGCGTGCGCGAGGATTGGGCCGAAATTATGTTTTGCCGCCATTTCGAGGTATTCTTTTATGTCGGCGGGGTCGAGGTCCTTGGCCGCGCCGCCGCGCGGATTGCGTGTGAAGTACTGGAAGACATTGGCTCCAATGGACAGCGCATCGCGTCCCATTCCGGAATACCCGCCTACAGATGACAAATGACAGCCTATGTAAAACATTTTTAGTTCCTTTTCCTGGTTTTATCGCATGCCGTGTTTGTGGAGTCCGTTGTGTATATATCTACGCTCCATCGGGAACGCATTTTCGTAGTGCCGTATTTCCGGCGGATACCCGGAATCCGGGTGTCCGACCACTTCCACCAAGTCAAATCTGAAAGGCCGCTTCGGCAGCGTGCGCGTGTACTTGGCGGCGGCGCGGCAGAGTGCGTGGCGTTTGCGTCTGTCGAGCGCGGCTTTGCCGCCGCCGAACTCATCCGACGTGCGTGTTTTGACCTCGACGAACACCAGCATCTCAGCGTCCCGCACCTTGCACGCCGCCACAAGGTCTATTTCGTCCTTGCGCATCTTTATGCGGCGTCCAAGTATGGTGTAGCCCTTGTTTTTCAGAAACCCTTCGGCGACGCCTTCGCCCCAGATGCCCATGCGTTCCGTTTCCGAAACATCTCCGGCGATTGCGCCTTCCGGGCGTGTGGCGGAGTCCCCGCGCTTCCACGCGGCCATCAAAGTGCGGAGCCTTTCGAGGATTGCCATCGCCCGCCTCAGTTCTCGATGTCGTATTTTTTGATCAGGCGTTGCAGGTATGCGCGTTCGATGCCGGCCTCCCTTGCCGATTTCGAGACGTTCCCGTCGTTGCGCTTCAGCAACTTCATGATGTACTTGCGCTCGAATTCGTCTACGAGCTCCGCCTTTTCCTCTTTGAACGGGCGGTTGCCGATGGCCTCGTCATCCGCAAGAGCGCCTGCGGAAGTTTGCGCTGCATTCCCGGAGCGTCGCAGCGCGCCGAAGTCGAGCGACGCCGTGAGGTCGATAGGGCGCG
>JAKJDA010000552.1 GCA_022706165.1 Candidatus Hydrogenedentota bacterium
AGCCCAGGCCGTGGCCCTGCTTCTCGGCCCAGATTACGTGCTTCGTGAACTGTCCCGGCGCCGTCAGCTTATAGACGGCCAGCGGTCCGCCGGGGGTGTTGGGCACGATCTCGAGTTGCCCGTCGCCGTCCACGTCCCAGGCGCGGGTGGTTTCGATATTGCCGGTCTCCGCGATATTCAGAACGGGCCATTTTTTTTCGCTGTCGGCCGGATTTTTGTGCCACAGCAAGGTTTTGCCGAACCAGCCGCCGGTGACGACATCGGTCCAGCCGTCGCCATCGACATCCATCGGAATGCAGGAAAAGTCGTCGTAGTATTCGCCCACCGCCGGGATATCGCCCTTGAAGTGTCGCTTGCGGAAGTCCGGCCCTTCGTACCAGAAGGCGCCCGACACAATGTCGAGAATGCCGTCGTTGTTCACGTCGAACACGCCCGCCGCTTCGTAGCGTTCGTCGCAGATCAGCGTCTTGCGAAATTTTACTGGCATGAAATCGAGTCTCCTTCGATTTTATCGGAGCGAGCGCCGCTTCGCATGCTCCGGATGAATGGCTATTCAACGGCAAATTTCAGCAACGCGCAATAGCTGCCCATATCGTGCGTGACAAAATACACGCGGCCCCGGCTGTCGCGCGTGGCGCTGCCGGTGATCCAGCTGCCGTCGGGAATTTGCTCCTCGCCGAATTGCGCCAGCCGCGTGGCTGTGTTGGTTTCCAGATCGAAGGCGCAAAAGCCATAGCAAGCCAGGCCGCCGAAGCGCGAACGCGGATCGTTGGGATCGGCGGCGATGGAGCGCCGCTGTTGCGTCGGAACGCAATAAATGAATTTTTCGTCCGCCGAAAGCACGATGCCAAACACTCGCGGTTCGGCGTATTCGTATTGCTCGTCGCGCCACACCCGGCGGTCGCTTTCGGGATAGGCGCTGCCCAGCTTTTCCAGCGAGTCGGTCTCGGGATGAATGCGATAGAGAACGCCGGTTTGCGAAACCAGATAAATGCCCTTGCCGTCGCGGGTGACGGCCTGCCCGTTCCATGTCGCCGAGTCGCATGCGGTGGATGCGTCCGAGCGCGTTCCCGCGATGGGATTGTATAGGAACATCCGCCCCGCCGGCTTGGGGCCGGCCGCCGCCGCGCCGCGCGGATTCGCGGTATGATAGGAGACATAGGCCTTGTCCGCCGATGCGACCGTCAGATCGCGCCCGAGGTAGTTGCCCAGTTCCTCCGGAACGCCCTTGACGACCGTGACGACTTTCCTGGAGTCCGTGTCATAGAGCAGCAGGTCGCCGTTCGGCACGGTCAGCGCGCCCAGATAATTCGTGCCCGGAACCGCGTTCAACGCGATGAATCCCTGACCCTTGAAGAAGACGCCGCCAGGCTGGTCGGCGCTCAGGTCCTCCAGCCGGTCCGTCGCCGGATCGTAAGACAGCAAATGCGCGCCGCGTGTGTTTTGCGCTTCGACCATCTGCTCGCTGCCCAGGTTGATGGCGTCGTGGAAACCCATCGTGCCGATGTAAATCTTCCCGTTGATGAAAGGCAGCTGCGTGTGCCCCTTCGGGATCGGCTCGTTTTCCTCCAGGTTGCCCGCCGCGGCCAGCGCGCCGCGCCGGTCTTGGCATTATACTGAAAGAAGGCGCAGTCGGACGCGGTTTCCGTCCGGCCGCCGAACACGCAATACACATTGTCGTTCGGATCGACGCCGATGGAGTTCCAGGACTCCCGCAATTGAATGCCCAGATCGGGGACCAGGTTGTCCAACCGGATCGTTTCCAATTTGACGCTCGGCGCCGCGGCGGCGGAACGCCCGGCCGCGCCGACGAAACTGGCGCCGACAAGCGCCATTGCCCACAAAACCGCGAAGACTTGTTTCATTGTCATTTCCTTGAATCAAGCATGCGCGCATTTCTTGGCCGGTCGTGGGCCGGCTCCTTTTTGCGCCAGCCTTCAGGCGAGGCGCA
>JAKJDA010000553.1:0-1578 GCA_022706165.1 Candidatus Hydrogenedentota bacterium
CTGAGCCGCATCAAGCCGGTTGACGTCGCCTGGCTGCGGCCGCATCCCTTGCAGCGCGACGTCGTCATCGCCACATTCGCGCCGGCGGGGCACCCGTTCACCGTTCTGGTCAACCATTGGAAATCCCGCTACGGCAAAAAGGCGGTATCCGATGCCATCCGCGAGCGCGAGGCGCGGGCGGTCCGGGCCGAACTCGACCGGCGCCTGCGCCGCGATCCGGCGGCCGCCATCCTGGTGGTCGGCGACTTCAACGACAACGTGGACAGCCAAATCCCGCGCGAAACGGCCGGCTTTGCTTTGGACGAGGCGGTGGCGCGGCGGGATGGCCGGCTGCTCTTCAACCTGTCGGCGACCCTCCCCGAAGCGGCACGCGGAACGTACTTCTACTCGCAGAACAAGCGCTGGAACAGTTTCGACATGATCAACATCACCCGGGGGTTGCTGACCAACGCCGTTCCGGCGTCACCCTGGCAGGTGCGCCCGGCAACGTTCACCATCCACGCGCCAGCCGGCCTGCGCATGGGGGAACACGGAGCCCCCTACCCCTTCCGGCGCGTGGGCACCAAACAGGGCGAACGGATCTACTCGGGGTACTCCGATCATTTTCCCGTCCACGTCACGCTCGAAGCACGCCCATGAGCATGGACCTCACGGCCTTTGCACGGTTTGAGCGACTGGTTGGCAAGGCCGCCATGAAGCGGCTCGCGGATGCCCGGGTGATGATCGCCGGGCTCGGCGCCGTGGGATCCTTTGCCGCCGAGGCACTGGCCCGCTCGGGTGTCGGTCATCTGCGGCTCGTCGATGACGACCGCATCGAATGGTCGAACGTGAACCGGCAACTGTATGCCCTTCATTCGACAGTCAACCGGATGAAAGTCGACGTTGCGGCCACCCGAATCTTGGACATTTTCCCTCAATGTCAAATAGACAGACGCGTCGTTCGTATCAATATTGAGAATGTTTTCTCGATATTGGAGCCAAAACCGGACATCGTTATCGACGCCATTGATTCTACACGCGACAAAGTGTCGCTCGTTTGGGCCTGTTTGTCGCATCAAATTCCTATTGTTTCCAGCATGGGCGCTGCGAGGCGTTTGGAACCCACCCAAGTCTGCACGGGGCTTCTGGACGATGTTCAAGGGTGTCCACTGGCGAAAAAAGTCAAAAAAGGATTAAAAGCATGCGGAATTGACGGTGCGATTGATGCACGCAGCATGACTTGCGTTTATTCCTCGGAACCGCCTGCACCGATCCAAGCGACGGAAGAGGAGCAAACAGGCGGCCACCGGACGATGGGAAGCAGCATCTGTGTCACGGGAACGTTCGGTTTTATCGCGGCTCGCGAGGCGATCCGTATCCTGACGCGTTAAAACTGGGCCGAACGCCCGTTTTCAGGCGATAATGGGCCGCCGAAGGTTTCCAGGCAAAAAAAATGCCAGCCTTGGCTTGCGCCAGGGCTGGCAAGGAACGGGAGTAAGCCATCCGTGTGTGGTCGGAGCTTACACTTGCGTTACCGGGAAGGAGGTGGACCCGTTTGTAACGCACACTTTCACATTCCGTGCCTTTTAAAAAGCAGGC
>JAKJDA010000553.1:1588-1949 GCA_022706165.1 Candidatus Hydrogenedentota bacterium
AACTACCGCATTTCCGTCTGAATCATTTCGATGACGCGGTTGCAGAGGCTCGTGATTTCACCCTGAAGCCGCTGGACATGTTCCAGGGATCCGCGTATTTCAGCCAAGCGGTGAAGCTGCGAGACGCGTTCCTTTTCGAGAACCGTCCGGCGCTCCTTGAGGCTGTTGACGACATTTTCAAGTTCGCGCCCGTGCTCTTCCGACTTGAAGAGGGCCCGGCGGAGGTTGCGGATCTGGCTCTGCAACTCCTCGGGTTCCTGGTCAAGGTCGGTCAGTTCCATCCCGTCCGTGATGGGAACCTGGACCGGCTGGCCGCATTCGGCGCAGTTGATGACCAAGCCGGCGCCGCGGTAGTTGATGA
>JAKJDA010000554.1 GCA_022706165.1 Candidatus Hydrogenedentota bacterium
CGGCTGAGATCGATGGGAAGTTGCTCCGCAATTGCGCCGATGAGCGCCGACACAAACCCCACATCGTCGATGTTTTGCGCCATGGCCGGGACATTTTCGAGACGGCGCCCATCGTTCCAGCTTCGCTGGTAGGCATCCGGATAACACACGACAAACCCGCGCGCATCCGCGAGAGCATCGAATCCGGTCAGTTTCATCATATGACGGCCCGAGCCGCCGCTCCCATGCAACGTGATGAACAGCGGCATGCGTCCCCCCTCCGTCACGTTGGACGGCGCATGCAGCAGATACGTGCGATCAAGGCCATCGTGGACAAGACTGGGCATGGTGCAGATCGACCTCCTCTTTTGAAAACCAGCATATGTAGAGATACGCAATCCGTCAAGGAGGATGCAACCTCTCACAATCCCGTGAAAGGCGTGGGGTAGCTCGGAAGGCCGTAACCGCCTTGGCCGTCCGCTTCGTGCCGTTGCATTGCCGGAGACGCCGTTGTAGTGTATCGAAACGCCTTGGCAGGCGGCAGAACGGGCGGGGCGGTTCGGAAGGAGTCGGTATGCGTTTTCGGGACAAGGTGATCGTGGTGACGGGGGGCGCGCAGGGCATCGGCAAGGCCACGGCCATGGCGTTTTTGCGCGAGCGAGCCCAGGTAGTGGTGACCGACATCGACAAAATCGCCGGCGAGGAACTGGCGCATGATATTGAACGGGCCGGCGCTTCGCTGCGTTTCATGCAGGCGGACGTGGGGCTCGAAAACGAGGTGGTCGCGCTCATGAACGAAATCCGCGCCGACTATGGCCGGGTGGATGTCCTGATCAACAACGCGGCCGTTCTCGTCGATCCCGAGTCCCGCGACAATCCTACCCAGCTTTGGGATCGCGTCCTCGCGGTGAATCTGCGCGGGCCCTACCTTTGCGTACAGAACGCCGCGCCCATGATGCCGCCCGGAAGCGCCATCGTGAACATCAGTTCGACCCGCGCCTTGATGTCCGAGCCCAACACCGAACCCTACTCGGCCTCCAAAGGAGGACTGCTCTCGTTGACGCACGCGCTGGCCGTGACGCTGTCGCCCCAACGCATTCGCGTCAACGCGATCTGTCCAGGATGGATCGAGACCTCCCGCTGGAAACGCCGCGCCGTCCGCCACGAGCCCGTTCTTTCCGAGGCAGACCACGAACAACACCCTGTCGGACGCGTTGGAATGCCCGAGGACGTTGCCGAAGCGTGCCTGTTTCTGGCCGACACCAAGGCCTCCGGCTTCATCACCGGCCAGCATCTCATCGTTGACGGCGGCATGACCATCAAGATGATTTACGCATAAACGAACCCGGATGGGCCGACGCACGCTGCCCGCAGCGTCGATCTGGAAAGGAGCCGCGTGGAAATACATCCCCTCCCGTATCAGAAAATCATCTTTGTTTGCGGAAATGAACGCCCCACGGAAGTCCGTTGCTCATGCGGAGCCAGTGGAGGGAAAGAACTGCGCGATGTCCTGAAAGCCATGGTAAAAGAAAGGCGCCTCAATGGCCGCATTCGCGTCAGCCAATCCGGCTGCATGGACAGATGCGAAAAAGGCCCCAATCTCATGGTCTTTCCCGACAATGCGTGGTTCAGCCACGTGACCCACGAGGACCTGCCCGCCATTCTGGAGGCGTTGGCGCATTCCCTGGAGACCGGCAACCCTCTTTGCCAAACGGAATGAAGACGGCACAGACGCGCCAAGGGAGAATAGCCGGATAGAGGCGTATAGAGGGGAAGGGAGAGCCTTCGGGGTAGGTCTCTCCCTCCGTTGTATGGAACCTGCACGCGCCGTGCGGGGCGCTTGCAGGCTATGGCCTGGAACCGTTTGAGACCGAACATCTGGGCGATCTCGCCCTACCTTCGATCTCCACGCTCATGCACACTACCGGCATCTTGGCCATTCGTTACAAGGCGCTCTCCCCCTCACTCG
>JAKJDA010000555.1 GCA_022706165.1 Candidatus Hydrogenedentota bacterium
GACATCAGGTACTTGTAAATCTCCGCGAGGTTTTCCGCGTCGCTTGGAAAAACGCTGCGAAGGATACTCATCGCATACGAGCACAAAAACAAGACCCGAACCAGGGTCTGGCTTTGCAACCGATAAAATCGGAATGACTCTCGAACCAGCGCTAGCGGACGCATCGCTCCTCCAATTCCGTTCTGTCCGTCCGGTTGAGGATCGCGGCACCCGTCGACGTGACGCCGGGCGTCGCGTTCACCCCTCGGCGGCGCCTATCACCAAATCACTGCAGACCTGCCCGCCGATGATGTGTTCTTCGACCACACGCTTTGCTTTGTCCGCATCCATGCGGATGTAGGTCGTCTTCTCACCGGAAGCGTCCACGATTTCGACGATGGGTTCCAGGCGGCAGACACCAATACATCCGGTTGAGATCAGGGACACGTCGGCAATCTCCTTGACGGCGAGTGCTTCACGGATCGCGTTGTACACCGGTTTGGCGCCGGCGGCGATGCCGCAAGTCGCCATGCCTACGACGATACGGATTTCGTTCGTACCCTCGCGCAGCGAGACTTTACCCTTCATCCGGTCACGGATCTCTGCCAGTTCCTGTAGCGATTTCATATCATCTCGTCCTTTCGTTTTTTGCATATACTACGCATTACTCGCATAAAAACTCTCTTGCCCATATCAGCACTTCCGGCTCGTTGAGCGGCACATCGCCCAAAATCTGGCGCATTTCGTCCGTGCTCAATCGTTTTGCGCCCGTTTCATCGCTGTATTCATATACAAGCGAGAGTTCCGGGTTGCCCTGTAAAATCGTCACGACCGTTTCCGCCATGTCACCAAGCGGCGGACAGTCGATATTCGCCGTGTCAAACGCCGCCTTTACGACGGTGCCGTGGTCTTCGCCCTGCCGCGACTGGATATCGAACGAGCCGCCCGCCTGCTCCGCCGCAAGTTTGTAGAGCGGCAGGCCCATGCCCACCTGGCGTGTCGTGCGCGTCGTGCTGAAGGGATCGCACACATCCTTGAGGAATGCCTCGCTCATGCCGCAGCCGTCGTCCTCCATCGTGATCGTCAGCAGCCGCGTCTCCAGCGTGAGCCGGATCGTAAGCCGCGCCGCGCCCGCCTGAATGGCGTTTTGCGCAATGTCGAGCACGTGCAGCGAAAGCTCTTTCATCCTTCCTCCAGCAACTGAATCAGGGCGTCCCTCGCCCCTTGCGCGTCGTCCTTGTCAGCCGCCAGCTCGATGGGACATCCGTCCTCCAGAATCTCCCAGGGCCGGTGCGCGTCGGAAGCTTTTACTA
The DNA here is from genome assembly GCA_022706165.1 of Candidatus Hydrogenedentota bacterium. Lineage (GTDB taxonomy): Bacteria > Hydrogenedentota > Hydrogenedentia > Hydrogenedentales > SLHB01 > JAKJDA01. The sequence goes on from JAKJDA010000555.1 coordinate 1,293, forward strand.
CGCGTCTATCGGCATAAGCCGCGCCATCGCGGCGTTCGACCGTCGGAAAGTTCGGCTCCTCCGGCAGCGCCCCGAGAATGGCCAGTATGCCGTTGGCCTCGCGGTCGATATGCGCCGGGTAAAACGCGCCGCCAAGCCTTCTCACGAGCTTGGCTGCCTCGCTCAGCGAGAGTGTCGTGGCGTTGACCAGCAGATGCTCTTCCTCACCACAGGGCTCGTCGTCCGCGCCGATGAGCACTTGCCTGCCGTAAATTTCTGCGCGGTTCCGGATCAGCACGCGGTGCCTCTCCACCGTTTCATCCCAGATCTTAGCCTGTTCCAAGGTAGGAAACAGGCATATGGCGTGGATATCCTCCGCCGTCGTCAGTTCCATGCCCGGCACCCCGATGATGCCGTAATGCCGGCAGGCATCTAAAAAAACTTTTACATTGGCGCAGCTGTTATGGTCGCACAGCGCCGCCATGTCCAGGCCGTTGAGCTTGGCAATCCCCGCGACCGTATACGGCGTCATGTCGTCGTCCGCACAGGGCGACAGGCAGGAGTGTATGTGCAGGTCGCAGGCAAAGCGCGTCATAACAGCGCTTGTATCTTTGCCGAGAGTTCAAAGGCCGCAAGCTCCGAGCACAGCAGGTTCACGCCCCGCCCCAGCGCC
>JAKJDA010000556.1 GCA_022706165.1 Candidatus Hydrogenedentota bacterium
GCGTCGGCACGAGCCGCTGCGTGATGATGCCCCGAATCCCGGAAGCCAAAATGTGCAGCGCCACGGCGCGTTGCTCGCGCGGATATGTCAAAACAAGACGGTGAAGAGCCTCGACGGCGTTTGAGACGGGCATCGTGACCAGCATCAAACAGTTCATCTCAGACGCATGCACGACGAGCTCCAGGGCCCCCGGCTCGTTCAGGCCGTCGAGTGCGATGACATCGGGATCTTGCCGGAAAGCCTGACGCATCCCTTCCAGAAAAGAGGGCGCATCGACGCCCAATTCCCGCTGCTTGATGACACTGCGCCGAGTCTGGTGAGCAATCAAGATCGGGTCTTCCAGAGTGACGATGATCTTTCTGAACTCGTCGTTGACAACGCCGATCATTGCCGCCAAGGTCGTGCTCTTGCCGCTACGGGCAGGGCCCGTGACCAGGACCAACCCGTTGGCGCAGCGGGCAAGATTGCGCACGCCGGGGGGGAGTCCCAACTCCTCAATCGCGGGAACATACTGCTCGATCCGCCGAAAGGCCGCTTCGATCTGGCCGCGTTGATAATGCACGTGCGCACGCCAAGCGCCCAATTCTGGAACGGCAAAGGGGAGATCGAGGCTTCGAGCCCGTGAGAGGTCCTTGCGCTGACGTTCGTTGAGGATGCCCAACAACATGGCTTCAAGCTGCAACCCGTCGAGAGGGGTTTCGCCTATGGGGAACAATTCGCGGCGAACGCGGCCCATGGGGGGAGCCCCGCCGCACAGATGCAGCACAGTCGCGTCCAGCTCGATCGCTTTTTGGAGAAGGGGCGCCACATCAATAGCCATGACAAATTGCGCCAAAGCGTCTGCCGCATCGACACGATCAAATTCAATGGCGTATTCGAAACCTTCGCCCGGTTGCTCGGGGCCTATGATTCGGACCAAGGCGCCCCGCGCTCGAATCTCGATAGGAGGGCTTGGCAGCGAAATCTTGGCCTGAAGATGTGCATGAATGGGGAGGGAGACGGGGGAGCGGAAGCTGACCCCGCCGCACGATAGCGAGGTTGTCAGGGCCTGCACGGAACGTCCCGGATCGCCGGAAAAACCGACCGACTCGAATTCAAACGGCAACTCGACGCAAACGCGTCGGAAGCGGCGTCTTTCTCTCGGCACATCGGCTGGCATGCATTCTCCTCCTTATCCGTTCGCGCGCACGTTCTAAAAACTCCGCGTTGAAGCAATTTCATTGCAGGAAGCGATAGAACCCCGCTCCGGAGTGTAGCACTGCCTCATTGAAAACGGCAACCCGCAGGCAGTCGTCGCCACATTTTCGAGGATGAATCGCGATGCGAGGGCTTGCCTGATGACGAAGGTTTGGATATACTCTTGACATGTGGATATCGGGGAGAGAACCTCGGGTGTCAGGGCGGCATTGCAAGAACGCGCGGATCTGGGGTTTTGCGCTGCTCTGGGCGTTGGCGGCGTCCTGGTGCGTGGCCATGGACGGCCGTGCCACCTCTGGCATGGAGCCGGAATCCCGGGAGCAGGCGCTGCAGCAGCGACGCGTCCGTCTCGAACAGGAAAATCGCGAGCGAGCCAAAGCCTACGCGAACGCGCGCCCCGAACAGCGCATCCGCATTTTCAAGGACAAGAACGGCGTTCCCACCTTTACGGACAACCCGTCAAAGTATCTGCGCAAATCCCGCGAATACGTCGAGATCGCGATCCATTACGACCCCATCGTTGTGCCGAATCGCCTGAAAACGCTTAGCGAACGCGACAAGATTTCGGCGGGCAATCTTTCGACGCTGGTGCAACATTATGCTCGGATGTATTCGCTGGACGAGCATTTGGTCTACGCTATCATCAAAGTGGAAAGCAACTTCGTGTGTGACGCCGTTTCACGGGCAGGCGCGCGCGGTCTGATGCAGTTGATGCCGGGCACGGCGGCGGAAATGGGAGTG
>JAKJDA010000557.1 GCA_022706165.1 Candidatus Hydrogenedentota bacterium
TCAAATCGGCACAAGCAGCGGGATTTACGCTCACCGAGATCGCCGAACTGCTCGAACTCGACGCGTCGAGCGATCGCGCGCGAGCGCGCGAACTGGCCGATGCGCGCATCGCGGCGATCGAAAAGACGATCGCCGAACTCGATGCGGCGCGGCGCGCGCTCATGGGCCTGTCGCGCCAATGCGCTGCCGCCGACACGCTCCACTGCCCGATCATAGCGGCGTTCGAGCAGGTCTAGCCCGACTGGCCTTGGCGGCGGATGGTGCTGACGGCCGGTCTCACCTCCCAACTGGTGTCAATCGGTCGCAAATGGTTCCAGCATCCCGGCTACAAGCGATGGGATGGTAATTCCGGCTGCGACATCGAGCAGAAGGCTAGCGCGGATCTCGCCGCTGCCGCGTCCGGAGTTGCGACGGCCGTCCGAAGTGCCTGGGTCAGGCGCCATCGAATCTCCGCGGCTAGGACCGGCATCAGAGCGAACAAATAGGCTTCCACGGGGAAGACCTGACCATAGGGTCAAGCGAGCGATTGCGTCACGTGCACGGCGCCGACCAAGGCTCCGACGAGGGGCAGAAGCGAAAAGCGCCGCTTCTGGATGAAGGTAGGAGCCTTTGGGCGTTCCGGATCAACTTCATCCTGGCGATCTGAACAAATCGGGGAGCCCAATTCCAATGGTTTTACGTCGCCCGAACCATTTTTGAGGGATGAGTCGTTCTGGTGCGTAATCAATGTCAGTAGGGGATGTTGGGTGCTTGAACTCGGAAGCCGTAAGCAGCGGTTTCCGGGCATGCATGTTTTTGTCCTCGACTTCCCCGAAACTCATTTGGGCTGCGCGAAAGGGCAGTTCTTCGAAACAGGGGAAGCATAATGAACAAATTATACTGTTATTCGTCGACGAAGCGCGCAATGCAGCGAAGCTCGATGGCGGCGATTGCGGTGGCGGTCGCGTTTCCCGCGCAGGCTCAGGAAGCCCAGTCGGACGGCCTCGCCGAGATCATCGTAACGGCGGAGAAGCGCGAGGAAAATCTGCAGTCCGTTCCCGTCTCGGTGACAGCGATGACCGGCGAGGCGCTTACGGCAACGGGCATATCAAACGTCGAAGACCTCCAATTTTTTGTGCCGGGCGTGTCGATCACCAACGATTCCATGGCGATCATCAATATTCGTGGAATTGGCACCTCGGCGTTCGGCGTTGCGACCGACCCCAGCACGACAGTCCATTATGACGGCGTCTACATCTCGCGCCCGACCACAAGCTATCAGGATTTGTTCGACGTCGAACGCATCGAGGTGCTGCGCGGACCGCAAGGCGTTCTCTTCGGTCGCAACTCCGCCGGCGGCACACTCAACATCATTTCCAAAATGCCTACGGAGGATTTGACTGGCGCGCTGGGGCTCACCGTCGGAAATTACGAGAAGCGCTCGCTGAGCGGCACGATTTCTGGACCGCTTGGAGCGGGCGTCCGAGGCCGCCTCACCTTGCTTGCCAACCAGCGCGACGGCATCTACCGCGACGTCGTCTCGGGACGGCGATACCAAAACGAAGATAATCTCGCTGGACGACTGACGCTTGCGATTGACGCGAGCGACCGTCTTGAGATCGTGTTGCGGGCGGATGCCAGCCGTGATCGCGAGACCGGCGCGCGGTCTGTTCGGCCCTTTTATCCGCAAGGCTTCGTCGATGCGGGGGCGACGATCCCGGCCAATGACAAAGAGGCCGCACTCGACCGCCTGCCGCGTTACGATGTCGATGCCTGGGGCGTGTCCTCGACCATGAACTGGGACGGCGGCCCGGTCACGCTCCGCTCGATTACGGCGCTGCGCAAGAGCAAGGTCGTCCAGGCGCTCGACGTTGACTCGACTGACCTCTTCCTCCGCGATATCGAATTTTACGAACGTTCCCGCAGTTTCACGCAAGAGTTCCAACTTCTCAACAA
>JAKJDA010000558.1 GCA_022706165.1 Candidatus Hydrogenedentota bacterium
GGTGCGCGCCGCCCGGCTCCGGCAACACGGCGTCAATCACGCCCAGTTCCAGCAAATCGCGGGCCGTCACCTTAAGGGCCGACGCCGCCAACTCCTTCTTGTCCGCATCGCGCCACAAAATCTCCGCGCAACGCTCCGGCGGACAAATCACGTAAATCGCATGCTCAAACATCGCGATCCAATCGCCCACCGCAATGCCCAACGCGCCGCCGCTTCCGCCCTCGCCCAGCACCACGGAAAAGATAGGGGCGTTTATCTTCATCATGGCCCACAAGTTTCGCGCGATCGCCGGCCCCTGGCCATGCTGCTCCGCCTCCACGCCCGGATGCGCCGCAGGCGTGTCGACGAAAGAAACCACCGGAAGACGAAACCGTTCCGCCATCTCGAATATCCGCAACGCTTTCCGATATCCGCCCGGGTGCGCCATTCCAAAATTTCGGGCCACCTTCTCGTCCGTGGTGACGCCCTTTTGTTGCCCCACTACGGCAACGGTCTTGCCCCGAAAACGACCTATCCCGCACACCATCGCTTGATCGTCGCCATTCAATCGGTCCCCATGCAGTTCTACGAAATCATCCAAAATGCGCGAGGTGTAATCCAGCATACGGGGACGCATCGGATGGCGCGCCAGCATGACCCGCTGCCACGGCGTTAGATTCGCGAAAACCGCGTCGCGCTCTCGCTCGAGTTCCTCATGCAACGCAACCTTCTCGCGCTCGGACCGAGCCCGTTCGATGAGCCCCTCCAACTCCACGATTCGGCGTTCAAACGGCAACGTCTGATCCACGGCCGGTCTGTGTCTCTCTTTCGATTCAACCAAAGCCCGTGTTCCCTCTTCTTGCGGCTTTCAAACGCCCCCACACTACTCTGGGCCCTGAGCCTAGCCTGATTCGTCCCGCCATTATACGGCAGCGAAGCCGAAGTATGAATACCACAAATGCCCTCGCAAATGCCACCCATAACAATCAAAACCAGTTCAATGGGTTTGTTACGCGCACACGACTCTTTTCCGCTGCCGGTTGTTTCGTAGTCCGCGTCGCGCCAGGGAAAGAATTATGCGACCATGCTCCTTACTCCCCACCCGTCTATCCGATCTTTCATCGTTTTTCCTCAATTGCTCAGTGGCGGCTCATATGGATGTTTCGCGGATGTCTTTTTACGCTAGATTGGGCTACAATGCCGGACGCGGAGGCGTTTGGCTTCAAAACGGGGACAGTACGGGGACAGTATGGAAAGGAAAGAAAAAGACGATGGGGAGCGTTGCTTCCCGAGCGAAGACGCTCTCCTGAAACACATCCTCGACGCATTGTTCGATGGCGTTTACGTTGTGGACCGCGATCGCAACATCATTTTCTGGAACAAAGGAGCCGAGAACATCACCGGTTACACGATGGACGACGTGCGCGGGCGGTGTTGCGCCAACGACATACTCAGTCACATCGACGCAACGGGCGTCCAATTGTGTTTGAACGCCTGCCCGCTCGTTCGCTCCATGGAAACCGGCGAGAACGTGATAGCAAAGGTATATCCCCTGTGCAAAGGCGGAGGGCGCATCCCCGTGGAGACGCACATCTCGCCTATTCGCGACGATTCCGGCGCGATACTCGGAGCCGTAGAGATTTTTCGCGACATTTCTCATTTCGAACGGTTCCGCGTGTTGCAGGAGAAATTTAACGACCTGATCAAGAAATACGTCTCGAACGCCACGTACGAGGGTGTTATGCAGCAAGCCCAGGAAAAGTCCGGCAATGACCCGGTGCGGCGCGAACTCACGGTTCTCTTCGCGGACGTCGTCGAATTCACCCGTTTCAGCGAGACGGTTGACCCCGGCGAAGTGCTCGGCCTGCTCAACGACATGTTCACGGTGTGTCAACGCGTCACGCAGCGGCATTTTGGCGATATCGACAAATTCATGGGAGACGCCGCATTGGC
>JAKJDA010000559.1 GCA_022706165.1 Candidatus Hydrogenedentota bacterium
CGGAACGCCCCAAGAGCATGTGGTAATTGCCCGGCGCTATCAGGACGCGGCCGGGCACGACGCGATCGCCATCTTCGGCTTCTTTGACGTTCATGGCGCACAAACCGTCCAACCTCTCGGCGAACGACCGCGTGAAGTGTTCCGGCATGTGCTGCACCACGACAACGCCGGGCGCGTTCGCCGGCAATACGGACAGGACTTTCGCCAAGGCTTCCGTGCCCCCCGTGGACGCGCCAATGGCCACTACCTTGTTGGTGGTCAAGGTCATCGAGAGGCGTTGCGGCGCGGCGGGCTTCCCTTCCGGCTTTGCGGTCGGCTTGCGCACGACGGCATGGAAAGCGGCCTTGACCTTCTCGCAGAGTTCGGCGGACATGTCGCCCACCATATAGGCGCTGCCCGGCTTGCACAAGACGTCCACCGCGCCCGCCGCCAAGGCCTCAAGAGCCAACTCGCCGCCTGCGGGCGTCAAGGAGGAAACCACCACCACGGGCATGGGGTAATAATGCATCAACTTGCGCAAAAACGTGATCCCGTCCATGCGGGGCATTTCCACGTCCAGCGTGATCACGTCGGGCTTGAGGGTCACGATTTTGTCGCGGGCGATGAACGGATCCGCGGCAACGCCGACCACCTCGATGGCGTCGTCCCGGGCCAATTCCCGTTCAAAGATCCCCCGCACAACCGCGGAATCGTCCACAATCAGAACGCGCACCCTGCGCGAACCGTTGCGTGCGCCGGACGAAACCGAAGTCGCGTCAGTCACGTTGCGCCCCCTCCATTTCATCCACCGAAAGGGTCAAGCGTATGGGGTATTCATCCACCATCAGCAGGATCGACGACGCGCTCTCGCCAAGACGCGTCCATTCGTCCTCGCTCATCTCCGACACTTCCGGGACGGAAAGGTCAAAGACAGGTTCCTCGCCCGCCAATTCGGTGAGGATACGCCCGCACGTCACGTTGAGCAATTCCTTCAGTGCGTCTGCCGAGGCGCGTTCGGCCGCTTCGTCGTCCGGTTCGACGCCCAACACGTTGCTGGCCACCTCCCGGCAGACCTCCGGCACGGTCGCGATGCGCAACTCGCCCCGCAACGGCCCCGCGAAGGTCATAAGCGCCCCGATGATTTCCGGGGGCGGTTCGCAGGAGGCGTCTGCCTCCGGAGATTCGCAGAACAGGAAAGCCATGCGCTCGGCCACTTCGCAAAAAACACGGTGCAACACGTCATTCAGGTTGGTTTTCATGACGCAACCCCACGATGTCGTTGACGACGCCCCTGACCAGTTCCGGCGTGAAGGGTTTGCGCAGATAGGCGCGAATCCCTTTGCTCTTGAGTTGTTCCATGCGCGTCGCGCTGCCCTCTGTCGAGACCACGATGACCGGTATGGAAGTGAGCAGATCGTTTTCGTGCATCTTTTCAATCATTTCCACGCCCCCCATGACGGGCATGTTGATGTCCGAAAAAACGAGGTCGACCCACTTTTCCGCGAGAATCTCGAGGGCGACCTTGCCGTTGGGGGCTTGGTAGACCTCGTTGATGGGCAAGCCGCACATCGTAAGCGTCTTGGCGATGACGGCCCGGACAGTGTCCGAATCGTCCACAATGAGTATGTTCAGTCCCATATGCGGGTCCTCCTGATCGCCCTAGAAGGCGATGGTCGCGCAAAGATCGCTCCACTTCGTGAATGCTCGACTCATCACGCCCTCAATCATGGTTTCGCGCAACGACAGCCGGGCTCCCACGGCCTCGGATAACCGGTAACTCAACCCGTCCACCCCCGCGCCGACGCCGCTGCTCATGCTCACTGCGTCCGCTGCGTGGACCAGGTCCAAGATCAAACTTGTCTCGCTGCAGAGTCCCGGATCATGGTGCCACCTGACCGCGTCGACGATCTCGAGGGGCAGGCTCCATCGCTGCAGCAAAAG
>JAKJDA010000055.1:0-286 GCA_022706165.1 Candidatus Hydrogenedentota bacterium
GAGGCGCCTGCATCTCTCGACAAGGTCCTTGCGTTCTATAAGGAGAAGGCGGCGGCGACAAAATGGTCCCTTTCTTCCGGCCAAGACATCCATTCTCCGCACGAACTATCCTGGGTCAAGGAGCAACGCCGCTTTACGGCGCGGTTCGAGCAAAAAGACGCCATTACCCATTGCGTGCTGGAGATGCAATGAGGGACGATTCGCAGTGTTCTGGGCCGCAAAAATTTGCTAGCCCTCATTTCGTCGCACCGTCGCTCCGGATGTGGTAGACTCGCCTCGTTTTTTG
>JAKJDA010000055.1:296-2768 GCA_022706165.1 Candidatus Hydrogenedentota bacterium
AGGCGTATGGCGTTCGCCAGGAAGCAAACGAGATAAGGAGCGCGATCCGTGACGAAGGCGAAGCAGGCCTGCATACGCAAGCCAACGGTGGAAGATGCGCAGGGCATCAAACGGCTTGTGGACGACGCATCGACGACGGGAGCCTTGCTGCCTCGATCCTTGATGGAAATCTATGAACATCTGCGCGATTTCACCGTCTATGCCGATGAGGACGGCGTCGGCGGTTGTTGCGCGCTCCACATCGACACGGCGGATCTCGCGGAAATACGTTCCCTCGTCGTAAGCGAACGGCTCCGGGGGCGTGACATCGGCGAACGGTTGCTGCTGGCCTGTCTGGACGAGGCGCGCGCTCTCAGCATATCCAAAGCGTATGCCCTGACGCGCATTCCGGAATTTTTCGAGCGGCGCCATTTTGTGCGCATTGAAAAGAGCGAATTGCCCCATAAGGTTTTCAAAGACTGCGTGCGGTGCACGATGTTTCCCGGGTGCGACGAGATCGCCGTCATACGTGATCTGCGCGAGACGCCGGATCGCGACGCAGCCGGAGAGGAGTAAGGCGGCATGGTTATCGATGGGACGCTGGGTTTTCTCGGTTTCGGCAACATGGGAGAAGCCATTGCCAAAGGACTTATCGAAAAAGACGTGATAGCCGCGGCGAGCGCGTTTGTTTACGATGCCGATCCTGCAAAACGCGGACGAACGGCCACGTTGGGCATCCGCTGGGCGGAAGACCCTGCGGATCTGGCCATGCAGTCGGACGCCCTTCTTCTCGCCGTCAAGCCCCAATCCATGGACGAGGCTCTCGCCCAGATCAGGCCGGGCCTTACCGCGCGCACGCTTCTAGTCAGCATCGCGGCGGGACTTCCCATTCGCTATTTCAAGGATCGTCTCGGATCGCAAACGCGTGTCGTGCGCGCGATGCCTAACACGCCAGCCCTAGTCGGTGCGGGCGCCACAGGCTATGCTCTGTGCGAGAGGTGCACCGAAGCCGATGCGGCGACCGCCCAGGCGCTTTTTGCCGCAGTCGGCATTGCCGAACGGTTTTCGGAGGAGAGGATTGATGCCGTTACGGCGCTAAGCGGAAGCGGTCCGGCCTATTTTTTTTATATGGTCGAGTGTTTGGTGAACGCGGCCGTGGAACTTGGCATGTCCGAGGCGCAGGCGGCGACATTTGCGCAGCAGACTCTGCTGGGCAGCGGGCGGTTGCTGGTCGAATCCGGCGAGTCCGCGGCGCAGCTTCGCATGAAAGTGACATCGAAGGGCGGCACCACCGAAGCGGCGCTGAAACGTTTTCAGGAAGGCGGGTTCAAAGCCCTGATCGGCGCTGGAGTGGAAGCGGCGTTTCAACGGGCCCGCGAGCTGGGTCGCTAAGAACGATACGCAGCCGCGAGACCGAGAGGGAAACGGAGCCAATCGATTTTTCCCTGGGCAGAGAAACCGTTCGTTTCCAAGAAGCGCGGCGCGAAATCCGGGGAAACTTCCCGAACGTTCGCGTCATTAATGGCGTAGATCGTTCGCGTTTTCAACGGAGCGATGAAACGGCTTGACGATCGCCCAGAAAGAGTCGTTCGATCAAGGAGGAACAGGAATGTGGTCCGCAATTTTTCTAATGGCTTCCATAGCCGCCCAGGAGCCTCCCAGTCTCGATGCGTTTCTGAAGGAATTGTCCATAAAACGCGCCAACGTGCATTCCGTGTCGGCCTCTTTCGTGCAAGAAGACCTCAACATGGAACAGAAGGAGAAGGTCTCGGGCACGCTCCTGTACGTAGCGCCGCGCCGGATCATTTTTCGCTACGCGAAACCCGAAATTGTCTATTTGATTGATGGCGCGAAGGTGTATGAGTATGACGCAGAGTTGGGCCAAGTGCAGATATACGATACGCCGGACGCCGAAATGGAGGCGTTGTACATAGGGTTTGAGGCGGACGCGGCGCGGTTGCGCGAAGCCTATGTTCTGGAACCGTTTCTTCCGGTGGGCGAGTCTCGCGCCGCGGCGGGGCTCATGCTCACCCCCAAAGGCGAAAAAAAACTCTTCGAAAAAACCCGCCTGTATCTGCAAGACAAAGATTATCTCCCTTGCATGGTTCACATCGTGAATGGTCCTGATTCAGAAGTGATTACCCGTCTGAGCGACTTCCGGGTCAACGCCCCCGTGAAGCCGGACGACGCTGTTTTGGTCCTTCCTGCGGGCACGACGATCATCGACAACGGAAAACGCGCGGGAACGGTCGAGCAGGACGGAAAACGTCTCCCCGAGGCATCCGCTCAGGCGGACGCTCCTCAGGCCGCGAAAGGTTCGACAACGCCGTGATTCGCATTGTTCTTGCATCCGCATCGCCGCGACGTCGCGCCCTCCTGACGGCGCTCGGGCTGCACTTCGACGTCATCGCCAGCGGCGTCGACGAGCATTTCAATGGGCGTCCCCACGAGATGGTGGTCTCGAACGCCCGCGCCAAACGCGACGATGTCGCT
>JAKJDA010000055.1:2841-3075 GCA_022706165.1 Candidatus Hydrogenedentota bacterium
CCACGTGTTGGGAAAACCCGCCACCCTCGACGAAGCCCGCATCATGGTGCGAACGCTTAGCGGGAATATCCACCAAGTGTATACAGGACTTTCACTGATCGATACGAGCGCCAACGCGCACGCCGAAGGCTGGGAATGCACGGATGTGCGATTTCGCGACTTGAGCGACCACGAAATCGACCGCTTCGTCGAAGCGGTAAAGCCCACGGATCGCGCTGGCGCTTACACCGTCGA
>JAKJDA010000055.1:3085-7737 GCA_022706165.1 Candidatus Hydrogenedentota bacterium
TGTATTAGGGCTCCCTATCGTGCGGCTCGACGTCCTGGCGCGTGAATTGGGCTATAGCCTGTTCGATCTCATGTGCGCGGATCGGGCTTTGTTTTTGTAATCCGTGTCCAGCCGCCAAGTTCCGGACCCTGTCGGCGCGACCGGGAATTTGACAGAGCGGGGGGGAAGGTGCAAACCTCTGCGCATGCGTACGAGAATACGACGCAACGCCAAAGGCTGTAACGCTTCCCGGAAGGACTCGCGAAACCGTTCATGATACGCACGCTGCATTTGTGCAAGACATTTCACCCGGCGCGCGGCGCTCCGGTGGAAGCCGTGCGCGACGCCACATTTCGCGTCGACAGCGGAGAGATTCTCGGCTTGCTCGGCCCCAACGGCGCGGGCAAGACAACGCTGCTGCGCATGCTTGCGGCAATCATCCGTCCCACCTCGGGCCGCTGCTGGATCGGCGGACTGCCCACGCAGGACCAGCCGGAAGAAGCCCGCAGTCACTTGGGATTTCTTTCGGGCAACACCAAACTATACGGCCGTTTGACCGTGCGCGAACTGCTGGGATATTTCGGCAGCCTGTACCACATGCTTGACGACCGGATCGTCGAGCGCATCGCGGAACTCAGTGCTTTGCTCGACATGACATCGTTCCTGGATAGGCGCTGCGAGGAGCTTTCCACCGGACAGACCCAACGCGTCTCGATCGCCCGCGTGATGATGCACGACCCGCCCGTTCTCATTCTCGACGAACCGACATTGGGGCTGGACATCATGACGAGCCGGACCATTCTCGAATTCATCGCCAATGCCAGGGCGCGCGGGCGCAGCATCATTTTCTCGACGCACTATATGACCGAGGCCGAGCTGTTGTGCGATCGCGTCGCGTTGATCCACGCCGGAACGCTTCTCGCCATCGGAACAAAAGAAGACCTGTACGCCGAAACGGCGACGGACAACCTCAAGGACGCGTTCCTGACGCTCGTGGACAAGGAAGTGCGCCAGACACCATGAATATGACGATCGTCGCAGTCATCTTCCGCAAGGAAATTCTCGATATGCTGCGCGACAAGCGCACCCTGATGGCCATGATAGGCATCCCCGTGCTGCTCTACCCGGCCCTTTTCATACTTGGATCGCAAGCGGCCATCATGCAGATGCACAAGACGGAAAACGCCCAATCGCGGCTTGCCGTCACGGGGCCCGGCGCCGAAACGCTCAAAGGATGGCTCGCCCAAACGCCTCGCCTGATTGTCGCCGATGAGGCAAACCCCGAAGCCGCGTTGCGAGACGGCAACCTGGACGCTTGGATCGTGACGCACGCGCCTATCGAAGAACTGCTCGCCAAGCGCAAGACGGTATCCGTGGAAATCCGCTTCGACGAGACCGAAACGCCATCGCGTGAGGCCTCTCGCCGCATCGCCGAGACGCTGCAAAAGAAAAAACAAGAACTCCTTTCAGAACGCTTATCCGCTCGAGGCCTCAGCGAGGACTTCGTACAGCCGCTCAAAGTCGAGTCCACAAGCATCGCCTCCCCCGCCAAGCGTTCCGGCACGGTGCTGGGCATGGTCCTGCCTATCCTCCTCATTGCGATGCTGGCCATGGGGGCCTTCTACCCCGCCATTGACATCACCGCAGGAGAGAAAGAACGGGGCACATTTGAGACGCTTCTATCCACGCCGACATCGAAAGTCGAGATCGTCCTCGGGAAATTTTTGACCGTATTCGCGTTGGCGATGTTGACGGGGCTGCTGAACCTCGGCAGCATGCTCGCCACGCTCGCCTTCCAATTCAGCAATCTCAAGCACGAAATCGGCGCGTTTGACATCCAATTCCCCCCCGAGGCGGCGGCGGTCCTTCTCCTGGTGCTGGTGCCGCTGGCGTTTTTCATTTCCGCCGTGATGATGTCCATAGCGGTCTTCTGCCGGAATTTCAAAGAAGCCCAAAACTTTCTTGCGCCCTTCCTTCTCCTGTTGGTCTTGCCCCCGGCATTCGCCGCGCCGCCCGGCGCAAAACTTTCACTGGCGACGCAGTTTATCCCCATCACCAACGTTGTCTTGCTGTTTCGCGGTCTCCTGATGGGAACGGCCACGGCCCAGCAGATATTCGCCGTTCTGGTGAGCACGACCGTGTTTGCCGCGCTGGCCTTGGCGGTTGCCGTCTGGATATTTCAACGAGAAGAAGTGATCCTTGCCGAAGAACGCGGCATTCCGTTGAGCATGCGACGCGCCGATTTCATTCCACGTCTCGCGCCCACGAGCGGCCTGGCCATCGCCCAGTACGCACTGGCGCTGCTGCTCATTTTCTACGTCGGATCCTACCTTCAAACCCAAAATCTCTTCTGGGGGCTTCTGGCGACGCAATGGATGCTTATCTTGCCCGTTGCCGTGCTGATACCGTGGTTCTTCAAGGTCCGCCTTGCCAGTTGCCTCAATCTGCAGACGCCGACGCCGGGGGCATTTGGGGCGACGTTGTTGATGGCGCCCTCGGTCACCATATTGCTGCTCCAACTCGGCGCATGGCATAACCGCACATTTCCCATGCCGCAGGAAATGGCCGACATCATGGCGGGGCTTTTCAAAACCCAGGAAACCGGCGTGGGCGTGTGGGCGCTGTTAGCCATCATCGCCCTGTCCCCGGCCATTTGCGAAGAACTGCTGTTTCGGGGGGCGCTGCTTTCGGGACTGCGTCAAAGCTTGCCAGGATGGGCCGCCGTGGCGCTGGTGGGCGGCATGTTCGGCCTATTTCACCTCACCATATACCGCGTGCTGTTGACAGGCATAATGGGAGTGGTGCTTGCCTACATGGTTTTTCGTTCGCGATCGATTTACCTCAGCATGTTCACGCATTTCATCGTCAATGCGTTTGCCGTTCTGACCGCCACCCAAAAGCTCCCCGCGCCGTTGCAGGCCCGTTTCAACGATGGAAGTTTGGAGCAGCACGGTCTTCCATGGGGCGTGTTGCTCGTCGCGATTACGATGTTGGTCACGGGGATTGCGATCATGGAAACATGGGGAAAACCGCGTTCTAGCCCGGAGATCAAGTTGGACACATACGATCGGGGCGTTCAAAAATGACCCGCGAAATCGTACCCGATCATTTTCGCCTGTGATGCCCGCGCCCTGCCTAACCAATGGTTGACGAAAACATAATTGCGAAATGGTTCGTGGTCCAGAAAGTCAACACTGCACCATCGCCTGCTTTCTCCCTCACGGACTTTCCGTCGCGTGGCCCTGTTCTCGATAACGCCTGATTTTATAGATCAAGGCGCGGCGGCTGAGACCCAAGGCCCGGGCTGTTTCGGTGCGATTGTATCCATGTTCCCGTAGCGTCTGGAGGATGAAAACCCGTTCCATTTCCTCAATGCGTTTTCCACGAGGAGCGGCCTCATTCCCTTCAATCGCGGCGCTATGCCCGGCTTCTTGGACACGTTTGGGCAAGTGTTCCGGGAGAATCAAATCACCACGCGCCATCAAGGTGGCGCGTTCCATTGCGTTTCGCAGTTCCCTTACGTTTCCGGGCCACTCATATAGTTCCAGACATGAAACAACTAGCGGAGAAAAGCGGGCCTTGTGTTTCATAAAGTGTTCCGCGAAGGCATGAGCCATGGCCAGAATATCGGCTGGCCGATCACGCAGTGGCGGCACGTATATTTCCACGACATTCAGCCGATAGTATAGGTCTTCCCGAAAACGGCCTTCCGCAATTTCCTTTTCGATATTTCGGTTTGTTGCAGCAACAATTCGTACATCCGAAAATCGGTCCACATTCGATCCAACGCGTTGGAAAGCGCCATTTTGCGTGATGTGCAGCAGCTTGGCCTGCAATCCCGAGGACATCTCGGCGACTTCATCCAAAAAAAGCGTTCCCCCCGCTGCTTCCTCAAAACGACCGATGCGTTGCGCCGAGGCGCCGGTGAAAGCCCCTTTCTCATGCCCGAACAGTTCGCTCTCAAGGAGCGTTTCCGGAATAGCCGCACAATTCACTTTAATCAGCGGACCGCCTGAACGAGCGCTCCATGCATGGATAAGGTCTCCTATCACTTCCTTGCCAACGCCGCTCTCGCCAGTGATAAGAACACGGCTTTCGGACGCGGCCACGATGGCAGCCTCCTGGAGGACATGGCGCATCTGAGGGCTTTGCGCGACAACCGATGCCGGAATCGGCAACACATCCGGCTGGGGATCCTTCAAGACGTCCCAAGAACCGATCGAACGACGGACCGACTCTAGCAATTCATCCAAATCTATGGGTTTTTCGAGATAATTGGCGGCGCCGTCCCGCATGGCGCCGACCGCGTCCCGGATGTCGGCATAGCCGGTGACCAGCAACACAGGAATGGGATTCTCCGCATGACGCAGCCTCCGCAGCATCTCCAGGCCGGACAGGCCCGGCATGCGCACATCGGAGATCAGCAGGTCGAACGGCTCCGATCCCATCACGGCCAACGCTTCCTCTCCGGAACCTGCGGTTACGACGCGAAAACCCTGTGTCGTGAGGAACGACGACAAAAGACTCCGCTGACTTTCATCGTCATCCACGACCAATATGCGCGCCGGATCCCGATCCGGAGACTTCACTGCGCCGCCGTTTTTTGCGTCTTGTTGCATGCTACACCACCCGTAATCCGCTCACCCGAAAGATTGCGCCCCCGTAATCGGCGG
>JAKJDA010000055.1:7747-11719 GCA_022706165.1 Candidatus Hydrogenedentota bacterium
GGTGCGCAAGCACGGCCTGACGCACCACCGCCAAACCCAGCCCCGTGCCCTGCTCCGAAGTCGTGAAATACGGACGGAAAATGTCTTCCCGCGCGGCCTCTGGCACGCCGGGTCCATTGTCGCGCACCTCCAGACTGGCCATGCCGTCAAGGGCGTATGCAAGCTGGACCCAAAGGCTGCCGCCATGCGGCAGCGCCTGAATCGCGTTCAGCATCAGATTGAACACGATTTGGCGAAGCAGCGATTCGTCCGCCTCGACCGTCAGCGTCGGACCGCTCAGTTCCAAGACGATTTGCTTGTCCTCGCGGTCGCTTTCTAGAGTCCGGGCGACGTCCCTGACGACAGCCTTTAGATCAACAGGAACCGGTTTCGCTTCTGGCGGACGCGAATAGGCGATGAATTGGTTGAGCCGATCGGTGACGCGGTCTACCTCATCGGCAATGCGCCATGACGTTTCGCGGACATCGCCCGGCACGTCATCGCGCCGCGAGAACACTTGGGCAAATCCGCGGATGACGTTGAGCGGATTGCGCGTTTCGTGCGCCAACCCTGCCGCCGCCAAATTCATTTCACGAAGGTGCCGGTTCATTTCATCCGCACGAAGCAGATCCATTTGCAACGCGGAGGAGCGTTCCGCGTTGCGCCAAGCCAACCCAAGACCCGCTACGGCAACAAGCGCAATGCCGGCCAAGAATATCCGGGTGTGAAGGTCGCGCTGCAACAATGCCCGATAGCTGCCCGTGGACAGCGTCAAGACAAAATAATGCACGCCCTGTTTGCTCACCAAGTCGCGATATTGCTGCTCGCTCATCCAGAAAGGACGCCCAAATTGAGGCGAAGACGCTGGCGCGCGCCGATGTTCGCGTTGTCTGTCGTCGCGATCCCTGTCATCGCGTGGACGCGGCGGGCGATACCGGTCCATCGCCTCCCCCTCCGGAATGACGATGGAGGTCTGCGGCGTGTCGCCCGCTTCCGAATCGCCGCCCAAATCGACGGGATTGACGACGATGAGTTCGGCGGAACTCCAGTGAAATCCTTCTTTGACCAAGGAGGCCGTTTCCATTTGAGGGAGCGGCCCTGCTGAAGCGGCTACTTCGCCGGACGCATAAAGCAAGGCCACAGACGTGAGTTCGCCCGACTGGATCAGTTCGCGCAACGCAGCTTCCAGGCGCGACTGACGCACCATGCCGAATATTCCCTGCGAGCGCAACACCACCCCCAGCGTGTTCGAGATGTCGAGAGCCCGATGAAGCAACGCAGAGCGGGCCATTTCCGTGGCGCGCAGGTGCTCATATCCCTGCCATGCGCATATCAAGGCGCCGGCCAAGGCGAGCAGTCCATAGGTTATGCCGTTCCGTCGTGAAAACATCTTCGTTAGATCCGGCGCCGTGCGGCGTGCGCCGGAAAATCCTATGATTTCGATTTGAAGAAACGTTTTTTCTTTTTTGCACTTTTGTCCGGGGGCGCCTCGGTCCCCGGCGCGTCAGGCTTTGTTTCCGCCGTCGCTTCCACATCGGCTGCTGGTTGTTCTGCGTTGGAAACGGGTTGGATTCCTTCGGGCAACGCGGGCGTCTCGCCATTGGGCTTATCCAGAAAACGGTCGAGTTGTTCTTCCGGGAATGCCTTGGGCGAGAGAACGCCCTTGCCCTTTTCGGTGGTAGTCATGTTGGTCAAATCGCTCGCGCCTTGAACCACGCGCGGCGTCAGAAAAATGAGAAGCTCGGTTTTGCTTTTTGATTTGATTTTCCGGCTAAAGGCTGTGCCCAACACGGGAATGTCCCCCAAAAGCGGCACCTTCTTGTCGTTTTTGGTGCTGTTGTCTTCCATCAAGCCGCCGATAACGACGGTGTTGCCGTCGGGCACCACCACCGATGTGGTGGCCGATCGCTTTGCGAAGACGGGGGCGTTCACATTTTCAGAGATGGGGACGGTTTGGCCGGTGAGCGCGGAGATTTCCGGCGTGACGTCCATGGCAACGAGGCCATCCTCCGAAATGTGCGGCGTAACTTGGAGGATGATGCCGATATCCCTGTACTGAACGGTGTTGAGGGTTTGTCCGTCCTGGGTGATCCGGCTGTTGGTGATGAAGGGAACTTCCTGTCCCACGGTAATGACGGCGGACTTATTGTTGCGCGTCAAAATCGATGGACGCGACAGCACTTCGAGCTTGGACACCTGCGCCAACGCGCGCAACGTCACGTTCACGTCGTCCCGGATAATGCGGTAGAAGCCGCCGCTGGTCTCGCCCGCGACGCCGAAAAGGGTTTGCACCGTGTCCGAATTCACTTGCGTGCTGAAAGGCCGTCTCCTTTCCTCGGTAATCAATCCATCTAGACCCAAATCAAGATCATTGTTGTGGGTCACTTCAAGGAACAGAACCTTGATCAAAACTTGCGGCACGGGCTTGTCAAGACTCTCCACGACTTTGGCTATCTCGGCGTTCGTCTCTTCATCGGTCACAATGATGAGCGATCCGGTGTTCTCGTCGTATTGGATGAGGGCGTCCCCCCGAAGACCGGCCTTCTGACTTTGGGACGTAGAACCGGTCTGCCGTTGCGCCGCGCGCGCCTGCGCCGTCGCATTTTCAACGCTCCAAAGGGCGAGGATCGCCAAGATCGCCGCTTGCATCCACCGCATGTCCATACGCATGTTCGATATCCTCCCGCCGCGCCGTTCCAGGCGACAATCCGCATTATTGACTTCGAGTCGACGTCGAGCGCGTTCTTGATGATTGGGCATCGTTGGCGCCGCTCTGTCCTGTTGTCGTCCGCGTCGATTCCTGAGCGGGACGGGTTGAAGACGCGCTGCGCGACTGAGAAAACATGCCTTGCATGATATTGGCCACCTGCTCGGGATCGGCGTTCGTGATTTTGTAGATGAACACTTTCTGTTCGCGAGCGGGATTGCTGTCGAGCCGTTCAATCACCCTGGCGATCTGATCCATCAGGGTCGACTCCGCGGTCACCACCACCGAGTTGGTCCGGAAATCCGCCACGGCGCGCACCGCATCGTTGACTGTTGCCTGCGGGGTCTGCCCGCCCCCATTCTGCCCGCCGCGGGTCCCTCCAAACATGCGCGGCGTCTGCTGCGCGCCGCTCGTTGCCGACGTTGCGCCGGTCTGCTCGAATGAGTCGTTGACCACTTGCGCCATTTCCTCCGCGTCCGCGTATTGGAGCGCGAAGACGCGGATTTCCGTGCTCGGCATGGTGAACTTGTCGGTTTGTTCAATGACTTCGCCGATAAGTGGCATCAATTCGCCAGGAGCGGTCACCACCACCGAATTCGTCCGTTCGTCAGCCACGGCCTGGACCCGTGAGATAGCCTGCTTGGCGGCGCTGTCCGATGGCTCCTGAGGGGGATTGCCCCCGCCCCCGCCGCGCATGCGCTGAAAAAATTGGTTCATGGGACTGGCGGCGTTGGCCCCTTGCTGCGACGATGGAGGCTGGAAGAGCGTGTTCAGCAGCTTGGCGGCGTCGGCCGCTTTCGAGTAGGTGAGCGTGAAGACCTTGATCTCGGAAATCGCCGATATCGACGTATCCAAAGCGCGGACGATCTCCGTCATGCGCTTGACGTTGGCCTGCGTGTCCGTGAGAACGATGGCGTTGCTGCTTTTGTTGGCGTTGGCGACCGCATACGACGGCAGGAGAGGGGCCAGATTGTCCAGAAGCTGGCTGGCGTCTGCATAGCGCACGGGAATGATCTGGGTGACCATCTGACCTGAGGCGGGAATGGCCTCGGGAACATTTCCGGTCCGAACAGGGATGTTCCGCTTTCCGGCGTCTTCGCTTTTCACGATGGTCAGCGTGCGATCACTGCGAATGGCCGTGAAACCTTTTTCGTTCAAGACCGTGTTCAGCAATTCCACGGCTTCGTCTTTGGTGAGGGGCTGATGACTCACGACGCTTACGCGCCCTTCGACCTGAACCTCGCGAAGGATGACGAAGCCCGCCGCCTGACTCAAATAGTCAAGCA
>JAKJDA010000560.1:0-1613 GCA_022706165.1 Candidatus Hydrogenedentota bacterium
CGCGCACAAGCGTATCCTCCCATTCGGCGCTAACATGCGGCCCTACCAAAACATTGAAGGCCCCGGTGGCGTCCTTGCACAAACGAGCCGCTGCAATATCGCTGTCGATGGAAGGCGTGGAAGTCTGGTACACGATAATGTCAGGGGCGAATTCTTTCAGACGCGGCAACAAGTCCTGCGTGGGCAAATTCTTGGCCTGCGCATCGCACAAAAACACCTCATGCCCCGCCGCTTCGAGAACCGCCGCGCCCGTGCAAAAATAGTCAGGGTGCCGCTGAACACGCCCGCGCGAGCGTGCGAACCAGCGCGCGGATTTCGTAAAATCCGCCCCAAACATGGGATTCAAAAAAGCTATTCGCATGAAAATCCTGATAGGGCGGGCGTGTGCGAATGGCGCCCTTTCGCGTCATCACGCCGCGACAACGAGAGCATCACTCCGCGTATCGCTCCACCAGCGCCCGCAACGACGGTCCGACGGCCGCATCGAGCACGACGCCGTCGCCCTCGAATCGCTGCGCAAAGACCTGACCCGTGTCATGTATCCGCGCGATAAGCGCGGACTCCCCATGCGGAATCCGCAATCGAAGCCGCGTGCGGTCCGAAGCGAGCGCGCGATCCACGCGTTCCCGCAAGGCATCCAAATTCTCGCCCGTGACCGCCGAAACGCCGATAGCATTCCGGGGCCCGAGCAGCAGTCCGCGCACCTGGTCGGAATCTGCGATGTCGATTTTGTTGTAGACCAGGATGATTGGCTTGTCCGCCGCGCCGATTTCATCCAAAACCACGTTGACCGCTTGAATCTGTTCTTCAGAAGCGGGGTGCGACGCATCGGCCACCAGGAGCAGCAAGTCCGCTTCCTCGACTTCCTCAAGGGTCGCGCGAAACGCCGCCACCAACGAGTGCGGCAATTTACGGATAAAACCCACCGTATCCGTAAACACCGCTTCGCGCTGACTCGGCAGCGAAACCTTGCGGCTCGTCGGATCAAGCGTGGCAAACAACTTATCCTCAATCAACACGTTCGCGCCCGTAAGCGCGCGCAACAACGAAGACTTGCCGGCATTGGTGTATCCCACCAGCGCCACGCTCGCAACACGTCCGCTCACCCGCCGTTGGCGCTGCACGCGCCGATGACGGCGCACAGCCTCCAACTCGCTTTTGAGGCGATCGATCCGCTGCCGAATGACGCGGCGATCGACTTCAAGCTTCTGTTCGCCGGGGCCGCGCGTGCCGATCCCGGCGCCCAGGCGCATCATCTCGACGCCACGACCCGTAAGACGCGGCAACGCATACTGCAACTGCGCCAGTTCCACCTGGTGCTTGCCCTCGTTGGTGCGCGCACGCTGTGCGAATATGTCAAGGATGAGCTGCGTGCGATCCACCACTTTGACGTTCAGCGCATCGGCCAGCTTGGCGCCCTGCGTCGGGGAAAGGTCGGAGTCAATGACCACCAAATCCGCTTCCAACTCGGCCACCGCCTTGCGCAAGGTCTCGACCTTGCCCGAACCGATCAGCGTAGCCGGACACGGCCTCGCCCTCCGCTGAATGACCGTCAGCGCGACATCCGCCCCGGCTGTCCACGCAAGCCGACGCATTTCCTCCAAAGATTCCGT
>JAKJDA010000560.1:1623-1918 GCA_022706165.1 Candidatus Hydrogenedentota bacterium
CGGGCAGGGCAAGCCGCACCACAATGGCCCTCTCCGTAATGGGCGGTCGCTCCAGCTCTATGAGTTTATCCGATATTTTCTGCACGCAGCCTCTGTTTTCACTCGCTCCGGCCCCCTTGCAATGGGACCCTTTCTATCATTAGTGTAGCATGATCAAAGCGCGCATGGGAATGCGCCGAAAACGGCGCAGCCCCGCTGAACCCATAAACATGCATACGCATTCTTGCTGGAGAACCGAACATGACAACTTCCGGTATATTCCGCGCCGGCTACGCAAAACGAGACATCACCCCAG
>JAKJDA010000561.1 GCA_022706165.1 Candidatus Hydrogenedentota bacterium
GGACAAATATATCGTTGGCATGCGCCGTGAAACTGAACGGGATGCCCGCCATGCGCGCCGCGTACATGGCGATCGTCGCGGGCACATGGGCAAAATGCGCATGAAGATGCTGCGCGCCGTCCCGGCGCAGTCGCCTTGCCAACAGCACAGCGGCCGTAAACTGCGGCACAAGCTTAAGACGATCGGACGGATGCCGGAAGGATCCCAACAGCATGTCCCGGAAGAGAAAAAATTTTGCCCACGCGATGCGGTGAGGAAAAGTCGCTCCTGCAAGCCCTAGTTCCCACAACGTCCGCACAAGCCCCAGTTCGTACAGGTAGGTCGTTTCGGCGACGAGCGATTCCCGTTCCGAAAACACCGCTCCGTTCGCAGGCCGCCGCGTCGAAAAGCTCGCAATCGACACGCCCAGACTGCGCAACGCCTCCATTTCCCCATACACAAACGTGTTCGTGACCGCCCCCGTTTCTGGGGACAAATACGCAATGCGCAACGGCGTACCCTCCGAATCTCTGCCAGGAGTGTACGTCTCCCTTCGGCCCTGTTCAACAGGCAGGCAAACGAGGACGTTGGCCGCGCGCCCATTCCAAACCCGACGCTCCGCCTATGCGGCGGGAATGGCGTGACAACTCGAACGCCCTGTCGATGCCGTTGCCGCGGCTGGCCGACCGGCCGGTTGAGCCGGGCGCGTGCGTATGGTACCCTACCCGCCGGTTTTGCATGGTCGTAATGATTGCAAGACTAGCATTGCCAACAACGCGGGAGTGATTCGCGGCGGCGTCCCCATAACAGCGGTTAAGGAAGTAGGCATGATCCGTTCCCAGATTATCGGCACGGGCCATTTTTTGCCCGAAAAAGTGCTCACGAATAAAGACCTGGAGCAGTTTGTAGACACCACGGACGAGTGGATTGTTCAGCGGACGGGCATCCAGCAGCGGCATATGGCGAACGACGGCGAGGGCGCCTCGGACCTCGGCGCGCCGGCAGCTTTGCGGGCGATCGCATCGGCGGGATTGACCCCGGAAGACATCGACCTCATCCTCTGTTGCACGATGTCGCCGGACTATCTGTTTCCCAGCACGGCCTGTCTCATTCAAAGCAAGATAGGCGCATCTCGCGCGGCGGCGATGGATGTCAACGCGGCATGCTCTGGGTTCCTGTACGGGTTAAGCGTCGCGAACGCTCACATCCAATCGGGGCAATACAAAACGGCGTTGGTGATCGGCTCGGAGCGAGTCACCAACATTCTGAACTGGGAACGCCGAGACACGGCCGTTTTGTTTGGCGATGGCGCGGGCGCGGTCGTGCTGCGGGCCGCGGAAGGAGACCGCGGCATCCTCTCCATGTTCCTGGGCGCCGACGGCACGCAGGGGAATCTCTTGATCCGGGAAGGCGGCGGCTCGAAGTATCCCATCACTCCCGAGAATTACGCTTCCGGCTTGCGCGACATCATCATGAAAGGACAAGACCTATTCCGGCGCGCGGTTGTGGTGTTCGGGGGGGCCGTGCAAAAGGCCCTGGAACAAAACGGCATGACGTCCGACGATCTGGACGTGTTCATCCCGCACCAGGCGAATGTCCGCATCATCATGGCCGCCGCCGAGCGCGTCGGGCTGCCCGAGGAAAAGGTCTACCTGAACATCAACCGCACCGCCAACACCACCTCGGCCTCGATCCCCATCGCTCTTGACCAAGCGTGCGCCGAAGGACGCATCCGGGAGGGGTCCATCGTGCTTGTGGCGTCATTCGGGGCGGGGTTGACGTGGGGATCGTCGATCATCCGTTGGTAGATCGGGATGCGCCAACGCCGGTTTCCATGGATTGCAGACAAGCGGCTTGGCGATCCCATGTGCCGTTAAACCGGTGGCAAAACACGCGAAAACCGTCCTGAGTCACGCG
>JAKJDA010000562.1 GCA_022706165.1 Candidatus Hydrogenedentota bacterium
TCTGAACCAGACAGCCGCGCCATGCGGCAAGCCTCGACTAGGAAAACAAATATGAGCAACCTCCCAAAGAAATGCTTGATAACCGGCGGCGCCGGGTTCATAGGATCGCACTTGGCGCGCCGCCTGTTGAACGACGGGGCCGAAGTCACCGTCCTCGACAACCTGTTCACGGGGTCGAAGTCAAACATATACGACCTCCTCGACAACCCGCGCTTCACCTTCCTGATGCACGACGTCGTGCAGCCGTTCTGGGGGCAGTTCGACGAAATATACAATCTCGCCTGCCCCGCATCGCCGATACACTACCAGCGCAACCCGGTGGAGACGATCAAAGTCTCCTTCATAGGCATGATGAACACGCTAGACCTCGCGCTCAAGACGAAGGCGCGCGTGTTCCACACCTCGACATCGGAAGTTTACGGCGACCCCGACGTGCATCCGCAGCCGGAGACGTACTGGGGCCACGTCAACACGCTCGGGCCGCGCAGCTGCTACGACGAAGGCAAGCGCGCCGCCGAGGCGTTGTGCGCCGACTACATACGCGAATACGGCGTCGATGTTCGCATGATACGCATCTTCAACACGTACGGGCCGCACATGCACCCGTCGGACGGGCGCGTTGTAAGCAATTTTATCGTCCAGGCGCTCCAGGGTAAAAACATTACGCTGTACGGCGACGGCAATCAGTCGCGCAGCTTCCAGTATATCGACGACCTGCTCAATGCGATGCAGCTTTACATGGCTCTTCCGCATTCCACGGTGAAGGAGTTTTTCGCCGGCCACGGCATGCCCGTGCCGGTGCTAAACGTCGGAAATCCCGGCGAGTTCACCATAAAGGAGCTGGCGGAGATGGTGCTTGAAATGCTGCCCAATGCCAAGAGCAAGCTCATCTACCAGCCACTTCCCAAGGACGACCCCAAGCGCCGCCGTCCCGATATCGCGCTAGCCAAGGAATTGCTGGGCTGGGAGCCGCGCGTTACGTTGCGCGAAGGCCTGCCGAAAACCATCGAGTACTTCCGCACCCTTTTCAACAAGTAGCGGCGCCCGCAGCCGGAGCCGTGCCGTGCGGATTGCCTGCGAGTGCCAGGGATGCGGGGCGGTACTGGAGCCGGGAGGGCGGGAGACGATGGGCATGGGGGAGAATCCCGGTTTTCCCCGGCGGCAAGATGCGACGCATGCATACGCCCGGTATGTGTGTCAGAATCGTGACATGGTTAAGGTGGGGAGTTCGGAGTGCGTGAGTGCGTGAGTTGTGGCTGTGCGGCTTCGCCGAGTTGGTTGTTTTTTTTTATGGCGCAGGCTTCGCCGCGAAGTGCGTGAGTTGCGACTTTGCGTGAAATTTTCCCACGGAAAGACTGCGTAGGGCTATAGTCCCTCGCGCATCCAGGCCGCGTAATTCGTAATTCCGTAATTCGTAATTGCCGCCTCAGGCGGCGACGTGTGGACTCCGCCACGGCGGAAAGGCGCGAGTTGCGGCTATATAAAGTGCATTTGAATTACGCCCGCGCACAAGCGTTTTGGCGTTGACTTTCATTGCGGGATATGCGACCATTATCGCCGTCTTTTGACAGATATCCGCGACGCACCCGTGGTGGAATCGGCAGACACGCAAGTTTCAGGTACTTGTGCCAGCGATGGCGTGAAGGTTCAACTCCTTTCGGGTGCACCATGTTTATACATCGCGGGGAATTCGCCGAAACATGGCTCTGTCGGACTCAAAATATGAAGGCCCCCTCTAGCACAGATCTGCAGAAGGGGCTTGTTTGAGTTTGGTGTATGCGCGCTATTGGAGCGCCGAGAGTTTTTCCACGCGTTCGATTATGCGGGCGGCGACGGCGTCTTTGCCCATGAGCGGGAGCGGTTCCGCGGAGCCGTCGCCGGATATGATGGT
>JAKJDA010000563.1 GCA_022706165.1 Candidatus Hydrogenedentota bacterium
TAGTTTTTGCTTTTTTTACGGTTGCCATGGAGCATCCCTTCACAGAAAAGCGCGTATGCTACACCTCGGTATCGCCTGTTGCCGGCAATTCTGAATCTGGGCCAGCCTGGCTCCGGTCGCGAACGATACTGATGATCAAATCGCCGGCATCAGGTCTCGCGGGATCATCCACCGTTCGAACGTGAACGAAGCCGTAACGATCGATGACGAAGAGCGGGACTACGGAGTCGCCATGTTCTTTCTGGAACGCTCCATAGTCGAACTCCGCCGTCAAACGAGTTTTCTTGACTCTGGGATGGCTGCCCGCTAGGTCGTCGAGTCCGGAAAAGGTCAACCCGCGCCCGAACAGCAGGCGCCCCCGGTGCTCCGGTGAAACGACCTCGTGTCGCCCTTCCTTGGATAGCGCGAAGGGAAGCTGGTATACGTCACGCCGACCAAAGATTTCCGAATACTTCAAACATGCGAGCGAGTTGACTTCATTGTTGGGCGTGACGGCCAGCATCTTCCCCAGTCCGTCGTAGGCGATCTGTTCCTGCGTTTCGTCGGCAAGCGCGCTCCCATGGAGACAGGGCAGGCCTGACATGCGGGCATCACGGACGTTCTCAGGGTTCGTGTCTACGAGAAACACGGGAATACCCTGTTCAAAAAGCGCCTGCGCGGACGCGCGAGCCCACGGATGGGCTCCGACAAAAAGAATGCCCTGCGGGTCCAGTTGGACAATTCCCAGCCATCGCGCAAGGGGCACGGCGCTCGCCCCGTAAAGAAGAACTGTCACAAAGACAACGAGGAATACCACCGGTACTATCTCAGTCGCGCGCGGATAACCGACCGTTACAAGGCCCGCGGAGAAAACCGAGGAAATCGCTGCCGCGACGATGCCGCGGGGTGCCATCCAGGACAGAAAACAGCGTTCCTTCCATGTCAGCATGGAACCCCACGTGGCCGCAAGCACGGAAGCCGGACGCGCGACGACTACCACAATTGCGACAAATGCGACATGTCCCCAGCCAAGTCCGCCCAATTCCGCAGGTTGCAGCCGTGCGGCCAGGATGATAAACAGACACGAGATCAGCAAGACTGTGAGCGTTTCCTTGAATTCCACCACGTGCCGAATGGAAACGCGGTTTTGATTGGCGAGGGTGATCCCCATGACTGTCACCGCAAGGAGCCCCGATTCCTCCTGAAGGCTGTTTGCAACCGCGAACGCGGCGAACATCAGCATCAGGGAGACCGGATTGTGGAGCGAGTCGGGGACAAGGTACCGCGATAGCCCCAGCACCAGCACGCTGGCTGCCGCGATTCCGGCGATGATGCCCACGCCGAGGGTCAGGCCGAGGCCGAGAGCTGCGTCCGCCAGACCCGACCTGATCGCGTCCGCCTGTATCACAGTGAACACTAGGACTGCCAGAGTGGCGCCGAGCGGGTCAACGGCGATGCCTTCCCATTTGAGGAGCGCATTCAACCTGCCCCGCAGGCGGAGATGGCGCAAAATTGGGCCGATCACCGTTGGACCGGTTACCACGAGGATCGCGCCGAGGAGCGTGGCGATCGCCCACGGGAAGCCAAGGACGTACCGTGCGGCCGCGGCTCCAACGACCCATGAGATTGCCACGCCGAGAGTGATCATGCGAAGGAAGACCCCTCCGATGTTCTGCAACTCCCGGAACCTGAGGTTCAGTCCGCCTTCGTACAAGATCACTGCGACGGAGAGTGACACAGTGGGCAGCAAGAGGTCGCCCAAAAGGTTATCCGGGTTGAGCCATCCCCAGACCGGACCTGAAAGAATCCCAATAGCCAGCAAGAGCACGATTGAGGGGATCCGGATGCGCCAGGCAATCCACTGGGCCAGAATGCCAAGGACAAGTATCGCAACCAGTTGGAGC
>JAKJDA010000564.1 GCA_022706165.1 Candidatus Hydrogenedentota bacterium
CGGGCGCGCATCCTGCTGGACCGCGTCAGCCGCCAGTTACGACGCCAGGGGATTAATTGCGAGCAGCGCACCGCGGGCGAACTGGCGTTGGCGGCTCGCGGCAAACCGAACGTGCGGGCGGAACACGTGACCGAGGCGCTGCGCACTTACGACGAAGTCCGGTTCGGCCAACGGCCGTTGGACCGTTCGCGTCTCAAAGCGTTGTGCAGACAACTGCGGGCAACGCGGCCGGCGCCCTGAGCACGCACATTCCGGTGAGGACGGTTCAGCGGCCGAGCAACAGGGCGACGGCATTGGCGCCCCACAGCGCGACGGCAATGTCTTTTTTGCCGTCGGTGTTGAAATCGTGCGAGCACAGAGCACGGGGCATGCCGGTTTTTCCGCCCGATTCGAACGTGTACAGGGCCTTTGAAAACGTCTGAGGCAGCGTGGAGTCCGCGGACGTATTGGTGAGCACGCCCACCCGGCCGGATGCGAAACAGGCGGCGGCGATATCAACGCGGCCGTCGCCGTTGAGGTCTTCGGCGAGCACGTCGCGGATTTCGTGTTCGAGGATGCTTCTCGATGTGCCGAGCGCGACTTCCTGGCAGACCTCGAACTGAAACACGCCGGTGGCATAGTGGATTGCGACGGAATCGTAGGTGTGGCAATCCGACACCACAAGATCGGGCCGCCCGTCCTTATTGACATCGGCAATGCGCACCTTGTGAGGCAACGCTCCGTTGCCGAGAAACCGGTCCACTTCTTCGAAGTTGCCTTGCGCATCGCCCTTCCAGAGGGCGATCTCCCCGGACGCATACATGACGGCGACGAGATCCATGTTGCCGTCGCCGTCAAGGTCCGCGGCCTGGATGTCGCGGGGACCGCCGGCAGCCGCGATGAAGCGCGGTTCTTCGAAATAGGCGGTTGGATGTCCCGGAAAGTAAATCAGAACATCCGACGACCATCCCGCGGCGATGACGTCGCGGTAGTCATCACGATTGAAATCATGGACGACCAGCGCGGTGATGCCGGGTTTGGTGAAGATGGGTTGCTCATCGGCATCGCGATTGCGCAGGTAGCGGAGCCGGTCCACGGGCACGGAGAATTCCACCGGTTCAAAGAGGAGGTCGCCGATGTTCCGGAAAAGCACGAGATCGCGCGATTCGCTGCGGCGCTCGACGGTATGAAAGCTGCCCACGAGCAGATCGGGGGCGGGAAGCGCGTCGATGTTCGCCGTCGCGATGCAATACGGGCCGAAACCCGTGATCAGGGGCACCTGCTTTTCGTATTCGAGCGGTCGCACGGCCGCGAGCATGGAGAGTTCGTTGTTCGCGGGCCGTTCGCTGCGCGGATCGGTCAGTACGCCGGTATCGGCGGAGATGATCTCCGGCAGCCCGTCGCCGTTAAGATCGACCGCGGCAATGGCGGAAGGGTTGGGCCCGACGGGGAACCAGGCTTTGTGCTGGCCGAAGCCTTCCGCCCCAAACGCCGCGGGGGCGAGAATGACAAGGGATAACGCGATGAGGCGCGCGGACCGGGCGACATCAGGCATGGGGACACTCCTTCGATGCAACGAGGGCCGCAGCGAGCCGGATGGCCGCGACGAGGCTGTCGGGGCGGGCCGCACCGGTCCCGGCAATGTCGTACGCGGTGCCGTGGTCCACGGAGGTGCGTACGATCGGGATGCCGAGGGTGACGTTTACCCCCTGGTCCATGGCGATAAGTTTGACGGGGATGTGACCCTGATCGTGGTACATGGCCACCACGAGATCAAACTCGCCGTCCACCATTCGTTTGAAGACGGTATCGGGGGGATAGGGTCCCGAGCAGTCGATCCCTTCCCGTCTGCAGCGCTCGACCGCAGGGGCAATTTCGTCGGCCTCTTCGGTTCCCAGGACGCC
>JAKJDA010000565.1 GCA_022706165.1 Candidatus Hydrogenedentota bacterium
GCCGGTGGCGACCGCTGCGGCAAACGCATCGAACAGCGTCTGGGGCAACGGCTTGGCAACCCACTGGCGTTTCACGCCGGCGCGCGACGCGGTCACAGTGAAGCCCGCATCCGTCCAGCCTTCGGTCAGATACCAGCCTTTGTCAGTGACCATGTAAATTTTGTCGATGTGCTCGCGATTATTGCCATCCGTATTGAATACCGCCAGATCGGCCGCCCACGTGATGAAGAGGTGTGCCGCACCGCTGTGCTGAAAATCAATTTTTAGACCCTCCGTATCGTAGCACGGGAGTTTGTGCGCGTGATTATCCGCGAAAAACGTTGCACGTACAGCCGGACGGCCCATCAGGTAGCGTGCGATGTTCAAGTTGTGGATCATCGCATCCATGAACGGCCCGCCGTTCTTCTTCGGATCGAGCGCCCAGGTGTTCCATTCGGGATAATGGTGCAGCCAATCCTGTTTGTAGAGGGCAAGTTTGCCGATCGAGCCGCGTTCAAAAATCTGTTTGTACAGTTCGATGGCACTGTTGCCGGTGCGACGATAGATGACCCCGCAACGCACGTCCGCGCGTTCGACAGCGCGGACCATGGCTGTACAGTCGGCGCTGGTCGGCGCCAGCGGCTTGGTTGTCAGGATATGTTTTCCGGCACGCGCGGCGCGCACAACCAGGTCTTTGCGCACCCATGGCGGCACGAAAAGGCAGACAATGTCAATCGCCGGGTTCTCGATGATCTCATTCACCGATTTAACAGCGGTTCCACCCAACTTTTCGGCATAGCGGGCCGCGCTTTTGGGATTGAGATCGAAAAGAGAGGTGACAGCGATTTTCTTGCTTTTCTGCAGGTCGTCAGCCATCCAGCGCAGAAAATCGCCACAACCAACAATGCCAACGGTGTGTTTTGCAGCCACGGGAATGTCCCCCACTATGCCATCAGTTAACTGTGATCTGTTTTCACTCTCCGGGCACCAGATCTGTTTAGCGCCAAGAGCGGGTTACCTGTTTAATGCTTTCTCATACGCGGCGATCGTCGTGTCGCACCACTGGTCAAAAGCCGTGTCGACGATCTGCCGCGCCGGATCAGCCTGAAACCAGGCAATCGTTCGAGCCATGCCTTGCGCAAAACTGGTCGTGGCTACGAAATCCGGCACGAAACGCTTGAGTTTGCTGTTGTCAAACACCACGCTGGCGGCTTTGTCGCCCAGCAGATTGCCCTCGTTCTCGCGATCAAATGCGATCAGCGTGTCGGTTGCGATGTGCACGATGTTCGGCGCGACGCCGATGGTGCGAGCGACGATCTGGTAGTGCTGATCCCACGTCAAGACTTCGTCGCTGGTGATGTGGAAGGCGTGGCCGATCGTCTGCGCGTTGCCGATCAGACCGAGGATGCCCCTGGCGAAGTCCGTGTTGTGCGTCGTCGTCCAGAGGTTCGATCCATCGCCGTGCACAATCACTTTTTTGCCGTCGAGCATGCGCTTGACAACTGTCCAGGACTTGTTCCAACTATTGATCGCCAGCGGCACCAGTGTATCGCCATACGTCAGCGATGGCCGCACGATAGTAATCGGGAAGCCTTGTGTGCGATAAGCGAGCATCGCGCGCTCCTCGCACGCGATTTTGTTGCGCGAGTATTCCCAATGCGGGTTGGCCAGCGGTGTGGATTCCGTGATCAGGTAATGCGACACCGGCTTTTGGTACACCGAAGCGGAACTGATAAAAATATATTGATTCGTGACACCATGGAACAACTCGATGTCGCGTTCGATATCCGCCGGTACGAAGTTGATCCAATTAACCACGGCATCCCAGCGGTGGCCCT
Organism: Candidatus Hydrogenedentota bacterium; assembly: GCA_022706165.1. GTDB lineage: Bacteria > Hydrogenedentota > Hydrogenedentia > Hydrogenedentales > SLHB01 > JAKJDA01. Next base: position 1,818 of record JAKJDA010000565.1, read on the forward strand.
TGAGGGCCTTGGCGGTCTCGGCCGATTTGTGAATGTCGCCGTGAATGACCTTGACGGCGGGCGGG
>JAKJDA010000566.1 GCA_022706165.1 Candidatus Hydrogenedentota bacterium
TCATCGGGAAGGTGACGTGATATTTGCTGTCGCAGAATTCGCGGATTTCTTTTTCGGGACCAGGTTCTTGGCCGCCGAAATCGTTGCACGGCACGCCGATGATCACGAGGCCTTTGCCGGCCTTGGCTTCGTACAAGGCTTCGAGATCACGGTATTGCGAGGTGAAGCCGCACGCGCTCGCCACGTTAACGATCAGCACCGCCTTGCCGGCATAATCGCTGAGCTTGATCTCGCCTGGCTCATTGAGCTTGGCGAAGGAGATATCGTGGGCGGTGGTCATAAGTCTTGCGTTGGCGTTCTGGCCGGAAAGGCGGGCGGTTTAGACCTGATGGAGCCGGGTAGCAATGCATGTGGCGCGTCCGTTTCAGGGATGCTACAGCCCAACACGTGACCGTGAAGTTGCGTTCCTTGATTAACGCGCCTCGAATTTGAGGCCCGGCCCGCGTTTTGAGCACTCGCTCCGCGGGACCGGGATCGCTACACCCCATTCGCTTACTTGGAGATATGACCAATGGCCGATGCGCCTGCTGGTCGCGATTACCGCGAAACCGTCTTTCTGCCCGACCTGCCGGGCGATCCCTTTCCGCTGCGCGCGGGGCTGCCGAAGAAGGAGCCCGAGCGGGTGAAGCATTGGGCCGAGATCGGGCTCTATCATCTGCTGCGCAAGGACGCGGCGGCGCGTCCCAAATTCGTGTTTCACGACGGCCCTCCCTACGCGAACGGCGCGATCCATATCGGGCACGCGGAAAACAAAATCCTGAAAGACCTCGTCGTCCGCTCCAAGCAGATGGCGGGCTTTGATTGCGATTACGTGCCGGGCTGGGATTGTCACGGCCTGCCGATCGAATGGAAGGTCGAAGAAGATTTCCGCAAGGCGGGGCGCAAGAAGGCGGACGTGCCCGCTGTCGAGTTTCGCAAAGCGTGCCGCGAATACGCCGACAAATGGATCCCGCTGCAGCGCGACGAATTTCGCCGCCTCGGTATCGAAGCGGATTGGGAGAATTACTACACAACGATGAGCTTCCCGGCGGAAGCAGCGATCGCGGCGGAGTTCTTGCGCGTGGTGCGCACGGGGCTGGTCTATCGCGGCAGCAAGCCCGTGATGTGGAGTCCGGTGGAACGCACAAGCCTCGCGGAAGCGGAAGTGGAGTATCAGGAAAAAACGAGCCCGATGATCTGGGTGAAGTTTCCGATCAACGGAGTAAGTCGTCCGCCAAGCGACGATGAGGTCGCTCACAATCCTTGGACGGGTGGCGATACGTTTGTCGTTATTTGGACAACGACCCCTTGGACCATCCCGGGCAATCGCGCGATCAGTTTCAGCTCCAAGATCGACTACAGCGTTTTCCGGGTTGAAGCGATTGAAGAGAACTTAGCATTCGAGCCCTGGGTAAAACCTGGCGACAAGCTCGTGATTGCCGACCGGCTCGTTGATGACGTGATGAAGGCTGCAAAGGCAGCAAGCTGGAAGCGCGTCGCAAAGTTCAATCCGGCTGGCTACCGTTGCCGACACCCGCTTTGGGAAAGTGGCTACGAATTTCTTGTACCGTTGCTCGACGGGGATCACGTTACCGACGATGCGGGTACGGGTTTTGTGCATACGGCGCCGAGTCATGGTGCGGACGACTTTGAGATCTGGACGAAGCATTTCGGCCAGGAGGGCATCCCGTTCACGGTGGACGAGGAAGGCCGTCTCACGAAGGAAGCGCCGGGCTTTGAAGGGCTAGAGATCATTCAGCTTGAGGGCAAGAACCTCGGCAAGGATGGCCCGGCGAACAAAGCGGTGATGGATGCGTTGATCGCGGCGGGCGCTTTGCTGGCGCGCGGACAGTTGAAGCACTCCTATCCGCACTCTTGGCGCTCGAAGGCGCCGCTGATTTTC
>JAKJDA010000567.1 GCA_022706165.1 Candidatus Hydrogenedentota bacterium
CTCGACCAGGTACGGGTCAACCAACAATCCGCCGTTGGCGATCACACTGAACGCCCGCGCCAACTGCGGCATCGTCACTGAAATCTCCTGCCCAATCGGCAACGCCCCCATGCTCAGCCGAGACCAGTCCGACAGCGGACGCAATATGCCCCGGCTCTCCGCGGTAAAATCATCGCTGCATTTCATCCCAAAGCCGTAGCGACGCATCCAGGACTCGAATCGCTCCGGCTCGAGCATGGCGGCAAGTTTGATCGTGGCGATGTTGCTGGATTCGGCGAAACTCTCGCTGAGAGGCACCCGGCTAAGCTTGTGGTAATCGCGGATAGTGTGCCCATACGGATTGAAGAAGTCGATTTCCGAGGTCGTCGTCACCAGCCCGTGTTCAAGCACAGCCGAAAAGGTTACAATCTTGAACACCGACCCCGGCTCAAAGACATCCACCAGTGCCCGGTTCTTGTATTGCTCAGGCGGAACCTGCCAGAACGTATTGGGATTGTAGGCCGGGCGGCACGCCAGGGCCAGGATGGCACCGGTCTTAGGATTGACGACCATCCCCATGCCCCGCGGCGCTTCACAACGCTCCAGCGCCTTATCCAGTTCCATTTCCAGGACGCGTTGAGTGACCTTGTCGATCGTGAGCTGAATGCTCTCGCCGCCCTCTTCCTGGACGTACTCGAGCGTCCGCGAGTCAAGAGCCACCCGCCGACAGTCCGCCCGGACCTTGCGTTTGCCCGGCACGCACCTTAGGTATTTGTCGAACGCGGCCTCGACGCCTTCGCAGCCGTATCGCTCTCTGTTCACAAAGCCGATGACGTGGGCGCCCAGCTCGCCTTCAGGATAGTAGCGGCTCCATTCTTTTTCCGTGCGCAGACCCTGCCGCATGGCCGGATCAAGCCGCTCGATGGCAGCGCTCTCGCTTTCCGTCAACCAGCGCTTGATGGAGACCGATTTTTTGGTGTTTCCCTTCGCATCCAGCCGCTCGAGCCGAGCGCGTACTTCATGTTCCTTCAACCCCAGCGTCCCGGCCAACATTGACGCCATCGCGTCCGGATCGGCTATCTGGCGCGGATCGGCGTAGAGGGAATCCACCTGCTGATCCTTGGCCAGCAGACGACCTTCGCAGTCGCGGATCTCACCTCTGGGAACTTCCAGAACAGCGCGCACAATGTGCGTTTCTTCCTCCTGGGAGAGGCGGTTGTCGGGATTGGTGTGTACGCGGCACAGCCCAATGGCCACGCCCACGAAGGTCACGATTACCCCCCACAAGAGAAAGCGTAACCGTGTAAGATGAAGTTCGGTGGGCAATCCATCAGAAGGCTCGTTGTTGATGGGCGTGGCGTGACGGAACGGCATTTTATTTCCCCCCGTTTCTGTCGTCAATCATCGGACAGCTTGGCCAGTTCATACTGCGGTCGTGGCGCGGGATCGGTCTCTTTATTAATGTCTGGATTTACCCAACATATTTCCTTGATTTGATTGGGACCAGGTGCAACGAGACCCAAATCGGGGGCCTCCACATCCATCCGATCCATGTTCTCGAGCCGGGCCTGCTTAATCTTCAGCGCGTTGAGGGTCTCGGTCAGTTGCCTGCATTCGGTGGTCAATTCGACCTTCTTGTAGTCTTTGACAAGGATCTGGGTGTTGAGCCACGTCTCGGCAAACAGAACCGAGAACGGAATAAGGACAACAATGGCCCACTTCATGCGGCCCTTGAAGGTGGCCTTTGTCATACGTGAACGTGGCAAATCGTCAGTCATGATGTGCTCTCCAATCGTTCGGCGGCGCGCAGTCGTGCGCTGTGGGCGCGTGGATTATTCCGAACTTCGGTACTGCCCGGTTGAACAGGCTTAGGTGTTAGAATTCTGATTTTAGGTGGCAAAG
>JAKJDA010000568.1 GCA_022706165.1 Candidatus Hydrogenedentota bacterium
TATCCAAAACAACGCCCCGCCCACCGCCGACGTGCAGCTTGGCCTGAACGTGGGCGGGACGGGCAAGTCCAACGCTCCCGCCGCTCCGGAAGGATCGCGATGAAGACGGAATTTCGAGAATATCGTTGCAGAGAACTTCGCACGGGCAAGCAAAGACCAATAGGTTCCCTTATCCTCGTCGCATGGGTCCTGTGCGTTGCGGCGCATGCCGCCGCGCCCGGCGTCTTCAACGTCCTCGACTATGGCGCCGTCCCGAACGACGGCCTGGACGACACGGCAGCCATTCAGACCGCGCTCAACGCGCAGGGCGAGTCTCCCATGCCGCCGCCTCAAGACGATCTGCGCCGCGGGGCGAGCGTCCTGATGGCCTATGAAGGAGCCGGCAACGCCGCGGGCGCACCGTTCATAACGTTGCGGATGTGCGCGACGCTTTCCCGCATTACGGTCTTTTACCCGAACCAAATCGACGCCAATCCGCCGATCGCGTATCCGTGGACGGTCGCGGGTTCGGGAGAGGACAACGTCTCGATCGTGGATGTCACGCTGATCAACCCGTATCAGGCGGTGGATTTCGCCACGAACAATTCGGGACGGCACTTCATCGACGGTCTGTACGCGCAGGCGTTGAGCAAGGGCGTGTATGTGAACAAGTGTTTTGACGTCGGCCGTTTGCGCAACATTTACCTTGGCCCCATCTGGAGTCAAGGTCCGGTGCGCGATTTCATGCGCGCCAGCGCGACCGCGTACGACTTTGGGCGCACCGACGGAGAACAGGCTTTCGGGCTCCAGGCGGATTCGTACCATGTGGCCTTCCGTTTCTGGCGGGCCCCGGTCGGCACAAACAATCAACCCGGCGCTGGCGTGCTCACCAATGTCACCGTGAAACGCTGTCGCACGGCAGTCCTCTGCGAAGACGTGGGCGACGCGGCAGCGTGGTCGTTCGTGAACGGCATTCTGGAAGGCTCGATCGAAATCGGCAGCAATCAGAAAGGCCCCATGAAATTCATGGGATGCAGTCTCTCGCCCGAGCCGGGCGTGCCGTACATCGCCCGATTGCTGTTCCGCAACGATCAGCAAAAGGCCACGATGTTCAGCAACTGCACGTTTGCGGCTGTCGAGGGGGCAGGGGCCGCGACGATCCAGTCGGATAGTTGGGCCTTGATCGTGACAGGCTGCACGTTTCTGGGGACCCAGGATTCCGTGAAGGTGCGGCTTGGCGCGAACACCAAGGAGGCAGTCGTGGCGATGAACCGCATGCAAGGCGGGGTCGTCATCGAAAACAACGCCCCCGGTGCGGCCGATATACAGATAGGCCTCAACTCGGGATACCAACCCCCAGCCAATCCGGGAAGAGTCGCCGTCAATCCAGCCCATGTCGCGCTCGAACTCACCGCGCCGTCCGCGCATTTCACGATATTCAACCAGGAACTCGGCGCGCTTGACTGGGAGATCGCAGGCGCGCCGGGATGGCTCACGGTGACGCCGCAGGACGGTTCCAGCGAGGCCAGCGTTCTCGTATCGACGTCGGATTTCGCCCAGGCCCGAACCGCAACGTTAACGGTGACGAACCAAAACTTGCCAACGGACACGGCAACCGTCATGGTGCACGTGTTCCGCCGCGGCGACATCGACCGGGACAGTGCGGCTGACATCGTCGACGTGCAATTGGTCATCAATGCCGCCCTCAAGTACGTCGTTCCCTATAATTGCGACCTGAGCGGGGACGGATCGGTGGACGCTTTGGATGTCCAGCTTGCCATCAATGCGGCCTTGGGCATCTGGTGAGAATCCTCTCGGGAAGCAGGGCTATCGCATTAAAATCTGAGTTCCGGGCAGACCTTGGCTCGTTTGTGATTTGCTTCCCCTTTTCGTTTGGT
>JAKJDA010000569.1 GCA_022706165.1 Candidatus Hydrogenedentota bacterium
GCCTGACCCTGCCTCGCTCGCCGAAAACTATACCGGCAAGACCAGCATCGGCTGCATCATCGAAGGGCTCAAGAACGGCGAACGCAAGAAGCTGTTCATCTACAACATCTGCGACCATGCCGAATGTTACAAAGAAGTGAAGGCCCAGGCCGTCTCGTACACCACCGGCGTCCCCGCAATGGTTGGCGCGATGATGATGGTCAAAGGCATCTGGACCGGCAAGGGCGTCTACAACATCGAGCAACTCGACCCCACGCCGTTCCTCGAAGAACTTGGCAAGCGCGGCCTCCCCTGGCACGAAGAATGGCTGCCGACGTGACGCCAAGCGATCCCGATAACAAGACGTCAAGATCCGCCACAGTCCGCCTCATAGCCATGGCGGCGGAAGACGTTGCTCCATCGCGGTTTTTGGGTGAATTCGCGGAGAAATGACCCTATGGCGACCCTGATTCTCGGTGCGCGCGGGCAATTGGGCCGTGATCTATGCGCGACGTTCGCGCGCTTGGGTGATGTCGTCGGCATCGACCTTCCGGAACTGGATGTCGCCGATCGCCATGCGGTAGACCGCCAGATTGCCCTGTGTCATCCCGCATGGGTGATCAACGCGGCGGCATACACGGACGTGGAGAAGGCCGAGTCGGACCGGGACGCCGCTTTCCGCACGAACGAGACCGGGGCGCGGGTCGTGGCAGAGGCCGCCGCCGCCGCCGGCATTCCGGTGGTCTATTACAGCACCGATTTTGTGTTTGGCGGCGATGCCTCCAATGCGCGGCCGTATGAATGCGACGATCCGATCGCGCCGCAGGGCGTTTACGCGGCGTCGAAGGCCGCCGGTGAAACGGCCACGCGCTTGGCCAATCCGCGTCACTTCATTATTCGCACGGCGTGGCTTTACGGTCCGGGCGGCAACAATTTCGTCGAGAAAATTCTTCGGGCGGCGCACTCGCGTCCGCAATTGAAGGTTGTGGACGACGAGGTCGGATCGCCGACCCATACGCTCGATTTGGCCGATGCGACATTGGCGTTGTGCCGGACAGAGGCATACGGCACGTATCATGCCGTGAACAAAGGCTCCTGCAACCGCTATGATTTTGCGCGGGAAATTCTCCGGCTGGCGGGATTGACGACGCCCATCGGACCGTGCAGGGCAAACGAATTTCCGTCGCAGGCGCCGCGGCCTGCCTATTCCGTGTTGTCGAATGCGAAACTAGAGGCCACTACGGCCTATCGGATGCGCCCGTGGCGCGAGGCGCTGGTCCATTATATGGAGAGGAGAAACGCGTGAGCATCCAACGAATTCTGGTGACGGGCGGCGCGGGGTTTATCGGGTCGGCGTTCGTGCGCTATCAACTGCGCACCTATCCTGATGTGCATATTGTCAATCTCGACAAGCTGACCTACGCGGGCAACCTCGATAATCTGAAGGGCATCGACGAGTCGCGCTATGCGTTCGTGCATGCGGACATCGCCGACGCAGCCGCTGTCGAAGCCGCCATGCAGGGCTGCGATGCGGTCGTCAATTTCGCCGCCGAGACGCACGTCGATCGCAGCATCATGGGCGCGGCGGAGTTCATCGACACCGACGTGCTGGGCGTACACAACATCGTCGAGAGCGCCCGGAAACTAGGCGCCGAACGCGTCCTGCTCGTGTCGACCGACGAGGTCTACGGCAGCATCGCGTCCGGCTCGTTCAAGGAGAGCGATCCCGTCGGACCGCGCAATCCCTATTCGGCCAGCAAGGCCGGGGGCGAGTTGATGGGGATGGCGTTCTTCCACACCTTCGGCGTGCCGGTGATCATCACGCGCGGATCGAACACCTACGGGCCGTACCAGTATCCCGAGAAGGTGCTCCCGCTGTTCGTGACCAATGCCATCG
>JAKJDA010000056.1:0-11276 GCA_022706165.1 Candidatus Hydrogenedentota bacterium
AGACCTCCGTCACGGTGGTGTCGGCCGGAAGGTTCTCGATGTTTGTCGTGGAACGCGGCTGGTAATTCGGCCACACCACGTTGGACTGATAGGCAGTCTTCAGGCCGCCCGTGTTGGTCGTCGCAAGGGTGTACACCGGATTGTCGAAGTTCGTGTAGTCAAGCGCGCTCTCGATCGAGAACAGCGACGTGCCGCCGATGGTGATATCGTCGATGCGCAGACTCGGATCGATTGCGGTCGTCGGGAACGTCAGCCACATCGGAGACTGACTGGTGTTCAGGGCGATGCTAAGCTCCTCGAACGGATACGCGCTGCTGTACAGATGGATGTCGAAGTTCCACGCCTTGTACAGGGACGTTCCCGCTACGATGTTCTCCACGCCGAACAATTCCGGCGTCTGGGAAGCGCGCGCCAAGCCGAACACCGGAACCGATGTCTTCACCGCGTTGCTCAAGATGTCCGCAGGCACCTCGAAGGTCGCCACCGGCGCGGACGGATCGCTGTACAACTTGATGGCTTGGTTGAGGCCGTCCATGTTGTCGAAGAAGAACGACGTGGTGAACACGTCGCCCTGGGCGCCCGCGACCGACTGGGTCTTCTGGTTCCACCGCACGTAGGTGAACGCGTTCCGGAGAGTGATCGTCTCATCCTGAGAGTTCTTCTCCCACGGATTCGTCACCTGCACGTCGACCGTGATCGCGTCCGGGCTGGCGTTTGTCGTGCCTTCCAACGGCGGCACAATCACGTACAGATCGTTCGAGCCGTTGGGGAAGCCCGGCGCGAAGGCCGCCGGAACGCCATCAAAGTACACCTGGGCGCCCGGATATTGGAAGCCCGAGCCCACGATGTGGGCGACGACGCCGCCAAACAGCCAGGACTTCGTGGGAGACAGGGAATTCACCGTGAACGAACTCGTGTACAGGTAGCCGCCGTTGGCGCTGCTGTAGATCGAGTTCGCGCGGGAAATCGCGAAGTTGGCGGGGTCTTGCGTGTCTTCGACGCGCACGTCCACCGCGCCCGGACGTTCGCCGGCCGGGGCCGCCACCGTCAACTGCGAACCGTACTGCGAGGCCGCAGCCTTCACGCCCGTCAACGTGGCTTCGTTCGCGCCGAAGAACACCTTCACGGGGATCGGCGGCGTGATCGGGCCGCTGCCTACGTTAAAGAAGCTCGACTGGCCGGCCGAGGTGGTCAGGACCTGCGGCACCGGCGTCACGTTGTTCACCATCCGCACTTCCGTGAACGTCAGGCCGGACGAAGCGCCGGCTCCGCCAACCACGTTGAAGCGCAAGGTGAACAGGGTGAACGGGTTGATTTGGACGTTCGTGCCGCCGACGCGTTGATCGTCCTTCGTGGTCATGGCAAGGCCATTTCCGCCAACGTCGGCAATCACGATCGATATCTGTCCCGGAGCGGGAGCCGCCGTGGCGACAGACTCGCTGTACCACGTGGCCAGATCGGGATTCGCGATAAAGTCCGGCCGGAGGTTGGGCCGCAGGATGGGCTCCAACACCGTCGGATCGAAGTTGATCGTGAAGGTCATGCCGTTGGCGAACGCCGTCGCCGGCTGACCATCCAACTCAGGGCCGACAAACAGCTTGACGGGAATCTGTATTTCGACGCCGGTCTGGGCGAAGAAAGTCGTCGCCGCCGAGTCGCCGAAGCGCAAGACGTTGCCGGAAGGAATGTCGCCCAGCGCCACGCCCGCAGGGAAGCCCGAGCCGTTGATCTGGACGCTGTTGCCGCCGCCCAGCGGTCCCACGGGCGGGTAGATGCTGGAGATCGTCATCGCCGATTCCGCAGCGCTCGCGAAGGAGAAGTCCAGCACGTTCGAGGACAACTGGAACAGATTGCCGAATTTGGGCCCGAAATTGAGGTTCTTCGGCTGGTTGGACGGAATGAACGTGGCGGCGTACAGCTTGTAGTCACCGGTCGCATGCACCGGCGTCAACACGTTCAGATTCATGTCGTCCAAGAAATCGACGTTCGCCGCAGGAACGTCCGTTCCCGGGTTCACGTCGCCGATCGACGTCTGCGACTCGTTGGCGGTGAAGTACACCAGGTTCTGACCGCGAACCTTGAACTCCGTGTTGGGATCGACGAAGTACAAGCCGCGCACGCGCGTCGTGTAGCCGCCGTCATCAAAAACGCGTGTCGGGAACGCGCTCGTCAATTGCGGCGCACTGGGCAAGTACGTGAACGCGTTGCCCATCGATCCCTCGTAGTTCTTGTCCGTAACCACCGTGATGCCGGCCTGGCCCAGCGAATGGGCCGTCGTCGTGCCGGTGAAGGAGGTCGAATCAACGACCGAGGTATTCAGAATCACGGAACCGTCCAGATGGGCCGACAACGAAGCCGAGAAGCCTTTGCCGGTGACCGTGATCGGCGTGCCGCCGGACTCGGGGCCGGAATCGGGCGTCACTGCCGTAATGGACGGGCCCACGTACGTGAACGCGTTGGGAAGAACGTCGAACGAGTTCGCCTCGGGGGACGACGGACTCGTGATGTCCACGCGCACGTGATAGGTCGCCGCGGAAGCCGGATTCGCCAGTTTCGTCGCTGCGGGCGGAACGGTGAACAGATAATCGCCCGGGGCGGCTTTGATGGTTCCGACGGTCGTCCCGTCAATCGTGACGGCGACCACCGCGTCGCCGGGGAGATTGTTCAGGAAGACATCCACTTCCTTGCCGCCGATCGAGTAGTCGGAGGAATCGGACAGGCCCGTCGCCTGCACGTTGTTCGGGGTCAGGAAGGGAGCCACCATCGTGGAAGAAGTCAGCGCGGCGGTCATCACGCCGTTGCCGACGGTCGTTCCGTTCGACGTCGCCACCCATTCGGCGCCCAACGCCGCCTGGGCCTGGGCGCCCGTCGACGGCGCGTTAACGACCTGCACCGGATAGCTCAGGAAGCGCGCATTGTCGCCCGCATTCACGGCGACGCCGTTGGCTTCGATGGTCAACGGCTTGAGCGCCAAGCGGGCGCTGTCGATTGCCGTGTAGGCCGACGCGCCGGAGGGCTTGACGAGCACGCTCACGACGCCGTACACCCCGTTGGGAGCCAGCGTGCGCATGGGGCTCGGGACTTTGGCCGCTTCCACGGCGCCCAGCAAGGTCTCCACGTCGTCGGCGACTTCAAGCACGAGCACTGCGCGCTCGTTCGCGCCGATAAGGCCGGCCGGAGCCGTCACCGAGAAGACGCGGCTCTGTTGCGCCGGGTCCTGGTAGGTAAGCGTGGTCTGAGCATTGCCCAGAGGCTCGACGGCCTTGATGGCCGGCGTATCCAAGCTGGTCACCAGGACGGTGCGAACGCCGCCGCCGGGAACTTCGATGCTGGCCACCCACAGGTCGCCCGGCTGCAGGTTGGGAAGCGTAAAGGGAGCGTCGGGAAGGCCGTTTCCGTCCGCGTCGGCATCCAGCTGGGTCACCGAGAAGGTGGACGTGGCGTGGAAAGGCTGATCGCTCAAGTAACTGCCGGAAGCAGCCGTAATCGTCTCCGTGGTGATGGAGGCGATGTCCGCAAGCGTCACCGAGAACGGCGCGGCATTCGCGGTTCCGATAGCGCTCGAATCCGAACGCGTGAAAATCACGGGCTTGGTGTCGAGCGGACTGTTGCTGACCGCCACGACGGGCAGCGGAACATTGACGGAATCCGTCTGCACGTACAGGCGCGACAAGTCTGCAGGCTGGATGATTTGAAGCGAGGTCGCCGTGGGATACGACGCCTTGGCCGCTTTGAGTTCGTAGAACGTCAAAGCGACTTTGTCGAGCAGGCCGTCCGCGGTCGTCACGAACAAGTCCGCCGAACCCGGCGCCAACGCCGTCACCGTCGCCACCCGATCGCCGGGGGCCGAACTCAATACGCCGTTGCCGTCAGAGCCAAGCGACCACATCACTCCGCCGGTCGTGAGCAATTGAGTGGCCACTCCTCCCTCGAGGCCCAGAGCGCTAAAACTCTGCTCCCCGCCTACCGGAATTGCATAACTCTCGCCGACCGGCGTAGCGTTGTCCACGCTCACCGCGACTGCGCTCACGCCCGATGCCGCCTTGGCATCCAGGATGCTGTCCCGCCCCTGCGACGGCGCCAAGCCGACCGCAAACGCGAAGATCATCATCAGACTTACGAGCGACGCCAGAATGACTTTCTTCCTGCTCCCCATGCTTTATTCTCCTCTGCTTCTGCTTTTCTCCCCGAGGCAACATTCCACCCACGGTGACATGTAGACCCGGAGTTAAACACACTACCGGCGCACAAGCCGCCCATTACACACTAGATTGCACATGACCCCTGATGAAAAAACAAACCCGCTCTTCCCTTTCGCTGCCGTTGCAGGTCTTCATTGTAGGGCGCCAATCCGCAAAAAGCAACTGATCCAGACGCCTAGTTCTCTCACGACAACGCGGGTGTGATTATAGGCTCAAAACCGACATCTGTCAACTGTTTTGTGGCGCGGCGCCACGCAGCCCGCGTCGCGACCGCCCCTCCCGGCGTCTGCGCTCCCCGTTTCCGCCGTGAATCCGACGCCCACGATGCGGTAAAATTCCTCCCGCTATGATTTCCGTCATCTGTCCACAATGCGGCCTGAAAATCCTGGCTCCGGCGACGGTTCAAGGAAGACGCGGCGTTTGCTTCGGATGCGGCGGCCCGCTCATCGTTCCGATGGGCGCCCTGCCCCCGGAAGCGCGCATCGCTTTTTCGCAAGGGGAACGAATATCCGATCGCTACGTCATCGACCGCCCCCTTGGCCGGGGCGGCATGGGAACGGTGTATCTGGCCTACGACGCGCTCATGCACGAACAGGTCGCCCTCAAGTTTCTCCATCCCGGCCTGTTGCGAACGCAAAGGGGACAGTTCCTGTTCGTTCAGGAGGCCCAGATCGCCCGGCGGCTGCGGCACGACCATATCGTGGCGCTTCATGACGCCGCATGCACCGCCGAAGGCGTTTTGTATCTTTCCATGGAGTATCTGCCCGGCCGTCCTCTCCGGCAGGCGCTGCGCGAACGACGAATGGCCCGAAGCCATATGGACGTGCGCCTCGCGGTCCGGATCACGGCGCAGATTCTCGACGCATTGTCCTATGCTCATAGAACAGTAATTCATCGGGACATCAAGCCGGAAAACCTCATGATCCTGCCCAGCGAACACGTTAAGGTTCTCGATTTCGGCCTCGCCAAAGCCCTCGACGCCGAGACCCTGTCCGCCGGCGACGCGCCACGCGAACCGCGCGTCGTCGGCACGTTCGCCTACGCCGCGCCGGAACAAAAACGCCACGGCGATGTCGATCCGCGCGCCGATCTGTACGCCGTAGGGCTTGTGTTGCGCGAGTTGTTGACGTTGCGAACGCCGCTGGACCCGCCGGCGGACGTCGCCGAGGTGCGTCGCGACGTCGCCCCATCCATTCTGGCCGTACTGGACAAAGCCCTCAAGGAAGACCGTGAAAACCGCTGGCAAGACGCGCGCGAGTTCCGGCAGCGCCTCCTGGACGCCTTCGATGAGTCGTACCGCCGCCCCGCCGCGCCTCCCGTCTCCGCTTCCAAACCGGACCTCCCTTCCAGCACGCACGGCATGGTGTTTTTGGAGGGGGGCCATTTTCTCATGGGCAATAACGGCGTGCGCGACGAGGCGCCCGAATTCGAGGCGTACGTCGCGCCGTTTTACATGGACGTGACGCCCGTGACCGTCGGCCAATACGAAGCGTTCCTGCGCGCGACCGGACACCCCATCCCTCGTTACTGGGAAAACGAGGCGTTTCGCGGCATCGATCAGCCCATTGTCGGAGTCTCCTGGGCGGATGCGAACGCCTACGCCGCCTGGACCGGCAAGCGCTTGCCCACCGAAGCGGAATGGGAATATGCCGCGCGCGGCAAGGAGAACCGGCGATATCCCTGGGGCAATGCCGAGCCCGATTTCACGCGCGCCAACTACGGCGATTACCTCAGCATGCCCTCGATCGTCGGAATGCACGAGGACGGCGCATCGCCCGACGGCATCCACGATTTGGCCGGCAACGTCCACGAATGGACGGCCAATCCCTTTGCGCCCTATGAACCTTCCGAAAACGGCCCGGCGCGATCCTCGTCCAGCCCACGCCGCGCCGTCCGCGGCGGCTGCTGGCACTCGGGCCCCGACGAGTTGCGGTGCGCGCATCGGAAAGGCCTCTTCCCCGAAACGAAAGAGGCAACCCTCGGCTTCCGGTGCGTGTTGTCAGCCGAACCGTGAGAATGGCCCCGCCGTTTCGCGAGGCTTGACCGGAAGCGGGCCCTGCAAGGATACTGACGTTTTCCGGAAATCCGAGAAAGGGAAATATCCGTGGAATTCGAAGGAAGGGTGCTAGGACTGGATGTAGGCGATGTCCGGATCGGCGTCGCGGTCAGCGACCCCATGGGCATCATCGCGCAACCGTTGACCGTGATCGCCCGGACCGCTCCGGAAAAGGACATCGAGGCCATCGCGGCCATCGCGACGGAACGCGAGACGCGCACCATCGTCGTCGGCCTGCCTCTCAATCAACATGGCCAGCCGGGGCCGCAAGCCGAAAAAACGCTTCTCTTCGTCGAGGCCCTGCGCCACGCCGTCGCCGGCGAAATCGTCACCGTGGACGAACGCTTCACGACGGCCTTCGCGCAACGCGCCCTGGTCCAAGCCGATGTGAGCCGGAAAGGCCGCAAGAAGGTCATCGATAAACTCGCCGCCCAGCAGATCCTCCAGACGTACCTGGACCGCCGGGCGCGTTTGCGAAAGGAAGCGCAGGAATGACAGACCCCGTTGCGCCTGCTCCCGCTCCTGTCCGACAATCGTGGCTGCGTCGCGCGGCGACCGTGGCCGTGTGGGGGGGAGTCGCGTTGATCATCGCGGGGGGGGGGATTGCGCTTGCGGGATACATCGCGTATGAGCGCGTGACGGGCAAGGGCGCGTCGGCGCCGGGACCTGCGGTGCGGGTGACGGTGCCCGAGGGCGCCTCGGGCAAGGACATCGGCGCGTTGCTGCGGGAACAGGGATTGGTGGACCACGAGTTCCTGTTCCGATTGGCGATCCGGCTGGACACGGTCCGCCGTCCGATACAAGCGGGGCTTTACGCCATTCCTTCGGGCCTGTCTCCGTCGGAAATTTTGCGCCTGCTCCAGAATGGGCCCAACGCGCGCCGGACGCCGGAGGAAATCCCGGCGGAATTGAAAGTCTCGGCTCCGGAGGGGCTCTCGATCGCGCAGATGTCGAACCTGTTCCCGAACCCGGATGCGTTCGTGGCGGCGACCCGCGACGCGACGCTGATCGCGCGGCTCGGCATTGCGGCGGATTCGCTCGAAGGTTTTTTGATGCCGAACACGTACTATTTCGACAAGCCGCCGACGGAGCGCGAAGTGGTCGAGCGCATGACGCTTCAATTCCAGAAAACATACGCGCAGGTGCAGGCGGAAATTCCGGGCGCCGCAGACAAAGACCTGTTCGAGACGGTGATCGTGGCGTCGCTCGTCGAGGAAGAGGCCAAGGTGGACGAGGAACGTCCGCTGATCGCCGCGGTGATCTACAACCGGTTGGCGCGCAACATGCCGCTGGGCATCGACGCGACCTTGCAGTATGCCTTGGGCAAGTACGGACAGCGCATGCTCGATAGCGACAAAGAGATCGATTCCCCGTATAATACCTACAAGCATGCGGGGTTGCCTCCGGGACCGATCTCGAACCCGGGAACGGCTTCGTTGCGGGCTGCATTGCGTCCCGCAGAGGTGAAGCACTTGTACTTCGTATCGAACGCCGACGGCAGAACCCACGCTTTCAGCGCAACCCTCGAGGAACACACGCGCGCCGTGGCGCGTTTCCGCAAAGAAATAGCGGCACAGCGCCGCGAACAAAAAAATAAGGAGCGATCACGCGATGCCCAGGCGACCCCATGACCCCGCGCCAGCGTCCATGATCCCGCGCCAACGCGTCCTGGCGGCGGTCAACGAGCGCCCCGAGGAAGAGATCGCGGCAGCGATTGAATACGGAATGGGTGCGGAAGTGCAGGCGTTCGCCATGCCGCACGTGCTCACCGGCGATTACCGGCCGTTGCTCCAGCGCGTCGCCACGCTCATGGATTCCGTAACGGGCCCGAAAGGAGCGCACGGGCCGTTCATCGACACCATTCACTGCAGTCCCGATCCGGAAGTCCGGGCGCTCGCCAAACGGCGCTACCTGGAAGCCTTCGACATCGCCCAAACGCTGGGCGCCGCCTATGTCATTTTTCACAGCCAATACAACGAGATGATAAAAATCCCGACTTACCCGGACATCTATCACAATTGCAGCATGGCGTTCTGGCCGGACATCGTGAACGAAGCCGAACGGCGCGGCCTGTGTATCTTGATGGAAAACATGTTCGACGCCGATCCGCGCCCCATGCGCCGCGTCGCCGAAGCGTTGCGTTCGCCGCGTTTCGGGTTTTGCCTGGACATCGCGCACGTAGCCCTGCATTCGGCGCGCCCCATTGGCGAGTGGATTGACGTCCTGGGCGAATGCCTGCGGCATGTGCACCTGAACGACAGCCGGGGAGCGTTTGATGACCATTTGGGACTGGGGCAGGGAACGCTTGATATCAAAGGGGCCATCGGCCAACTCGCGGCCACGGGGCTCCCGCTGACGTTCACCCTCGAAACAAACGATCATCCCCGTCTGAGCCTGGCCTTTCTCGGCCTGGAACCCTAAGCGCTTTCCTCGCCCGGAGGTTCAAGGACCGCGACGACGATGGCCGGTCAACAGAGCGGCGTATCCGTCCCACATGCCCCCCAAAATGCCAAAGTCCCGGCATTTTGCGAAACGCACCGCCCGCAGCAGGGATTCGCCGATCTCGGACCACCAAAAGCACAGCCACCTAAATCCGTTTGGCTCGAGCAATTTGGTGAATACGTAGTGGTGGTTGAGAATCTGCATTTTCGACAATCGGCGCCAATCCGTGCGGGCGACGGGCGTCGCCACGTGCAACAAGGTGGCGCGGGGATGGCCAAGCAGCCGGCCCAGCTTCCCCGCACGATACGAGAACTCGGCGTCTTCCATGTGCCCATATCCCGCAAAAAACTCATCGAACGCGATGTGATCGAACACGGTGCGGCGAAAAGCGCAGCCGCAGCCGCCGACAATTTGGACCGGATGGGGCGCGGCATAATCCGAATACCAGGTAAGCGTGCCGAAACCGGACGGCTGCATCCGACCGTCGCCGTTGATGCGGGTGAGCAAGAACAGACGTCGCAGCCACGTGCCCAAGAGCGGCGGCGGCCCTTGGGGAAGCCGCGCCATCCTGGCCATCGGCGGCCTCGAAAATCTTTTGCATCTCGTCCAGGTACGGCGGGTCGAGAATCACGTCGTCATCCAAAAAATGCACGACGTCCTTGGTCGCCTCGCGGACGCCTGCGTTGCGCTGGCGCGTAAGGCCCGGTTCCGCCCGCAGGTAGCGCACCGCGCAGGACGGCAACCGCTGGGCAGCCTCGCGCAGGACCGTCTCGCTATCGTCGTCGCCCGCGTCCACCACGATGAGTTCCTCGGGGGGACGCGTCTGCCTGCACACGCTTTCCAAGCAGCGAGCCAAATCGTCGCGCCGATTTTTCGTGCAAATGATAACGCTCGATGACAACACGCCCGGCTCCCTGCCGCCTCCTGTCACGCGCCGCGCATATGATTCACCACGCGGTGAAGTCCCTCCTGCAGGGAAACCTCCGGTTTCCACCCCAGAACCCCTGCGATTTTGTCGTTGGTCGCGGCGATATGCATCACCTCGCCCGTCCGCAGCGGCTTGAGCAGAGGGGTCTGCGTGAACCCCGTCGCCACCTTGAGCGCCTCGAATATCTCGTTTACCGAGGTTCCCTTCCCCGAAGCCAGGTTCATGATCTCGTTGTCGCCCGCCCGCAACGCCAGAACGACCGCCCGGGCGACGTCGCCCACATAGACATAGTCCCGCGTAGGTTCGCCAAACCCGTAGAGCGTTGGCTGCTTGCCGTGCAACATCAGCTCCGTCAGGATTGCGCACACGCCGCACTCGCCATGGGCGACTTGGCGCGGGCCAAATATGTTGGAAAATCGCAGGATGACGTATGTCAATCCGTACAAGCGCCGGTATAGCCGAATGTATTGCTCGCAAGCATATTTGCTGGCCCCGTAATGACTTAACGGCGCGGCTGGGGTGGTCTCGGGCGCGGGCAGGCGCTCCGGTTCGCCGTAGATCGCCCCGCTGGTGGAAGCAAACACCAAGCGTTTTACGCCGTGCTTCACGCAGCCTTCGAGCAGGTTGATCGTGCCCAGAATATTGCTCGTGGCGTCGAAAATCGGCTCTTGCAGGCTGAGGGTGACATTCATCTGCGCCGCGAAGTGCGCCACCGCATCAAACTGCTCTTGGGCAAAGAGATCGAAAAATTCCTTGGAACAGATGCTCATCTCGTAAAACGCGGCGGCGGCGTTCACGTTGGCGCGGGACCCCGTGGACAGATCGTCCACAATCACGACCTGATGCCCGGCCTCCAACATGGCATCCGCCGCATGCGATCCGATGAAACCCGCTCCTCCGGTGACCAAGACCTTCATAATGCTCTCCTATGCTTCTTCATTCGCTCTTCGGACGAAAACCATGCCGCGAACGATGCGTCCACGCGGCATGCCGTTTTTCATGCCCAACGTCCCTCTGGCGCGCAAAACGGCGTCCGGTTTCTGCGCTAGCATCCCCCGTCCCGCGCGCCGGATACGATTCAGACAGCGCACGACCCGGCGCTGGGAAAGGAAAGAAGAACCTTGTCCTCTGTCGCGCCCTGTGACGCACAGGACGGAAAGGCGCGCCGCCAAGCGTCTTTCATCGAGCTCTTGGAAATTCCTCTTGCGACGCGAACGGCATGCCCCGCGAGCAACACAGCGCCCACGGCCCCACGGCCAGGCCTTGCCCATTTCCCGGCGCGGTCATTGGCCAGGGTTGTAGATCATCGGGCCAGCGCCCGGCGAGCCGTCGGGAAGCAACGCCAGTTCCGGCTCCCCGGGATACGCCATCTGTTTTCCTTCGCCTTGCCGCACACGGGCGCGCCAATCGAAATCCGGCAATCCATTGCCCTTGCCGCCGTCGTTGGCGTCGCGCGTCGCGAGATAATACGCGCGCAAGGCCAAGAACGGGTAATAATACGCCGGATTGCCAATTGCGGCCAGGAATCCTTCCTCGTCCGGCGGGCCCACCACTCCGCCCGTGTTCTCGTTTGGACCCACGCTTATCAGGACATAGGCGTCATGGCGCGGAGCCGGGTTTTTCAGGGGCTGAAGTTGCGGCATGGAAC
>JAKJDA010000056.1:11307-11601 GCA_022706165.1 Candidatus Hydrogenedentota bacterium
TCGTTGTTGTTCCACCACGTGCGGATGGGCCTGAACTGATCCAGATTGACCGGGACATACACGAACGGGCGCGTCTTGCCGTAATCCTGGCTCTTGGTCCGTTTGATATCGTCCAGGGAAAGGGGCTGATCGTATAGAAATTCCGGGTCGAAACTGACGTTTTTCGTGGCCGGATCGACTTTTCCGATAGGCTGATATTCCATCAACCCAATCGTTCTATTCCCGTCGGTGTCGTACGTGGAGGAAAAGCGATCATACAAATCCGTCTTGCCGTAGAGGTTGATGTAGGCCATG
>JAKJDA010000570.1 GCA_022706165.1 Candidatus Hydrogenedentota bacterium
GCGCGGCGTTCGATTTCGTGTTCAAGTTTGTTGGCGGCTTTGCCAAGAGCCGTATCGACCGCACCCCTGCCGCCGCGCAGGGCAAATTCGATATATTTAAGGTTGTTCGTTATTCGCAATTCTGGCGCGTCCACTTCGCCAAACCACTCGACTTCCGAAACCTTCGGGATTCTCATGGCGGCCAAAACGCTCCCGCCGCCAGAAACCGCCGCCTCAATCGCCCCGCGATTCCACTTCCACGACTGTTTCGCCAACCCGCTTCGCCCGATTTTGGTTTTCCAGTTTTGGGCAGCTTGTGCCTTTGTCTGGTAGCGCCAAACCCCATGCGTGCCGAATCTGTAGATTGGGCGTATTTTCTTTTCCCCTTTGATCCACACCTCAACGCCGAACGGGGAATATCGCCGGTCAGCCTTGCCGCCTTTCGTAACGCGCTGAATCGGCAGATCAATAACCTTGCGCTTTTTGGGTGAAACAATCGTCTGCGCGCCAAGGCTCTGCGCGGCTAGAGCGCCAGCCCATGCCATCGCGGGCCGAATCTCCATGTTCAGCCTTGCTTGGGCCTCATGTATCTGGTCTACAAGCCTTTGGGTCGTTGTCGGATCAACTTCAACTGACAGCGTGGGTGTCATGCCGCCACCCAGCAAAAATGACCACTTGACAATATATCCGCATGGGCATATATTCGCGCCAAGATGAAAGAGCGAATCAAGCCGATGCTCGCCAAGACCTTCGCCGGCCAAGACGTTTCGGGCTGGTGGATGCAGGAGAAGCTAGACGGCATCCGCGCCATTTGGGACGGTGCCGAGCTTTGGACGCGCGAAGGCCACCGCATAGACGCCCCGGCGTGGTGGACCGCCGCGCTTCCGGATGGGACGGCTTTGGATGGCGAGTTGTGGGCAGGGCGGGGGCGGTTTACCACCGTGCTATCGGTGTACCGCAGCCCGTCCGAACGGTGGCGCGAAATGGTTTTCGCCGCATTCGATGCGCCCGTTGCCGGAACTTTTGAGGACCGGGCCGCGATAGTCGAGTCAACCGGCGTCTTGTTCGTAGCACCGAAACCGTGCCGCGACGCCACCCACGCGGAGGAAACCATGCGCCAGATCGTCGCCGCCGGCGGCGAAGGCATCATGCTGCGCCGCCCAGGCAGCGCATACGAACACAAACGGTCCAAAAATCTCTTGAAGTTGAAACCGGGAGAGGGATATGCGGAAAGATAAGTGCAACCGCTGCGGCCATGAGTGGTATAGGCGAACGCCGAAGCGGGCGCGGTGTTGCCCATCGTGCAATTCGCCATACTGGCGAACGGCGCGGAAGTACCGGCTAAAGCGGCTTGGAATGTAGTCGCCAGCGGCATCAGCCGAACTCCGCTTCCAGCGCGAGGCTGAGAATACCGTCCGTTTCGCTCACTCCAACAATGCGCCCAGGCTTCCATTCCGTGTCGCCGACTCGGCACATTTCAACGAGCGCGCCGTGCATCTTCTCGCGCACCGGCCAATCTGCCTTTTTCATCTTCACGCTGGCAACGGTGGCCTCATAGACGCCTTGGTCCGTCGAAACCCTCGTTGTAGCAAAAGATCCGCACAGGCACCGCTCGATGACGACGCGCCCAATACGCAGGGATGCGCGGGCTTCCGTGAAGCCGCCCCACTGCGCGTCGAACACTTTGGAGCCGATGCCCATGCGGTTTCCCTTCTCCCCTTACGGGAAGCTCAACACCACGCCGCCGACAACCAGGTCAGCCGCGTTACTGGCCGTAGCCAACACGCGGATATAGCGGCCACCACTGGTCAGGTCATACGCGGTAGTTCCTTTTGCAGTCGCGTTCGTCAGCCCTGTGACGATGTTCGTCTTGACGGACGCAAACGTGC
>JAKJDA010000571.1 GCA_022706165.1 Candidatus Hydrogenedentota bacterium
TCTTCGGTGATCTTGGACAGCTCGAGCTCCTGCGCGAGCTTGAACAGCTCGCGATCGATTTCAAACGCGTTTAACTCGAACAATTTGCTGCCGGCGCCACAGGCCCCATCAGGCGCTGCGAAATTGAGAAAGCAGTTGCTGAGTGCCGTGACAATCTGTTCATCGACGTCATTCGAGTTCGCCGAGAAGATGGCCCAGTCTGACCGGAGTGCCATCATCGACATAGCATCTAAACGTCCCGGAAACGGGGCTGATAATGCGTAGTCGAGCGATCGCAGCCTCAACATAACGCGTTTCCTCCTTCAGCAAGATTCCAATATTCTCGTAAACTTTCACGCTATCGGCGACGTTGCGCCGGAAGACCTCAAGCTCGACCGCACTCACCAGCGACTGATAGGCCTTGAGAACGATGTCGTGGCGGCCCCAAGCGACGTCGGCCAGATCGACCTGGCCAACGCTATGTTGCTCGATCAATGCCTGATATTTCTCTTGAGCAGCCACGATGCTGGGTTCACGCTCGACCGAAATCCGTTCAAGCGAGTCGAGCTTCGTCGTCACATCGGGGCCCGACACTTCGGCAAGTTTCGTTTCATTGTCGACAATCGCGCGCCGGAGCTGCGACAAGATTTGCCGCTCTTCATAGTCGTGCAGCTCAAAAAGCGGTGTCCCCTTTTCGACGCGCGCTCCATCCTCTGCCAATAAGCGTTTGACCTTCGTCGCCTTAGGCGATTTGATCGGGATCATCAGCAATCTCCTGGATAGATAGGATTTGCGATCGTGACCGGACAGAATCTCTCCGCCCCGCAACCGCAATTCTATCGTACACTTCAACGCGTCGCGCAAATTTCTGATCTTTTGACCGAGACAGCGCGAGAGCAGCGTGAAAAGCGGGGGGATTTTCCGCAAGCTGCGGCAAAACTCGCAGTCAAAGCCCGACCGCTGGCCGAGGTCGTTGAGCAAGTCGTCACCATCGCCATCTGGCTAGGCCAGACGCGGTCCGTCCGCCTTCTCGAAGGCGATGGCGGAGGCGGAGGCGGCGGCGGAGGAGGAGGCGAAGGCGGTGGGGGCGAGGGTAGCGGCGAAGCCGGCGGAGATGGCGGCGCGGGCGACGGCGGTGGAAGCGGACCCGCGCTCGTCGCCGATACTTACAGCGCTCCCGAGACGCTGACAGTGCAGCAGGTCCAAACAGATGACGCGGTGAGCGACGTCGGAACGGTGACCCAGTCCTTTGTTGCGAGCAACGATGACAGCGAGAGCGATACGGCACTGTCTTCCGACGATGACAGCGAGCCGACGCCTGCAAGCGCCACGCCGATCGAAGCGGTATCGGGAACCAAAGACGAGCCGCCGAGCGCCGATTCCGATCGCCAGAAGGAATCGCAGAGCTTCGGATCGGACAGCAAGTCGATGTTTATCGAACCGCAGAAGTCGGGATGGAACGCAACCGGTCTGGCATCGGACAATGCTCCGCATGAGGAACCTGGCGTGCGCAGCGCGGACGATTTCTTCAGCGTTGTCGGCACGGCGGTCGACGCTGGAAATTTCACTTCGATTGCGAAGGAAGCGGCGGGAATAGGAAAAGGGGTCTCGCCCGTGATGAACAATATTTCGCTCGGCTTAGCGGTCTACGACGCCGCGGGGAAAGACAGCGTCACCGAAGCGGGCCTCGCATTCACACATGGCTATGTAGCGGGCTATGCCGGCGAGGTAGCCGCCGCGGGAACCGCCGTTGTGTTGGGCGCCGCCGGTGCACCCGCGGCGGCCGCTGCCGCTGCCGGCGCCGTAGCCGGCACCACGGTCTATCTGGGAGTTTCTTATGCGAAAGAAATCGTCGCGGCGGTCGACAGGGAGTCGAGCCAGCT
>JAKJDA010000572.1:0-273 GCA_022706165.1 Candidatus Hydrogenedentota bacterium
GACGAATGCTTGGCGGAACGCTACAGTCTTGTCGAAATAGCAGCCCCTATATTGGCGGAAAAGGATAGATCGTGTCGAAGAAGAGCCCTCTGAAACGTGTGCAAACGATTGGCGTATTGACTTCTGGCGGGGACTGTCCAGGACTGAACGCGGTTCTTCGGGCCATTGTCCGCGGAGTGGGCATGGAAGGGGTCGAGGTCTTCGGTTTTTTCGAGGGCTTTACGGGGCTTGTCGAAAATCGCTACCTCAAGCTCGAACCGAGCGAAACGGCGG
>JAKJDA010000572.1:285-1589 GCA_022706165.1 Candidatus Hydrogenedentota bacterium
CAAAATGCCCGCGCCCAATGGAAATGTGCGGGACATGACGGGCGCCGCGGTAGAGACCTATCGCCGCCTCAATCTGGATTGCCTTATCTGTCTGGGAGGAGGCGGCACCCAGAAAGGCGCTTATCACCTGATGACAAAGGGAGGCCTGAATGTCGTCACCGTGCCCAAAACCATCGACAACGACGTGTACGGCACCGATGTGTGTTTCGGATACGATACCGGGATGAGCATAGCCGCCGAGGCGATCGATCGATTGCACACCACGGCATCGAGTCATCACCGCGTCATGGTGGTCGATATCATGGGTCACAATGCCGGTTGGTTGGCGTTGGGGGCAGGCGTGGCGGGCGGGGCGGACGTCATCCTCATTCCCGAGATTCCTTACTCTATGGACGTGGTGGCGCAGTCCTTGCTTGATCGCATGCGCCAGGGCAAGATGTTCAGCATCGTGGCGATGGCCGAAGGAGCCGTGCCCCGGACGGCGATTCCCAAGAAGCATGATGCAAAGGACAAGAAGAACGGCGCGAAGAAAAATGGAGCGGGGGGGCATTACAAAGAGCCTGTCAGTGCGATACTCGCCGAACATCTGGAACAAGCGACCCGTCTGGAAACGCGCGTGACTTCGCTGGGACATTTGCAGCGGGGAGGCATCCCGACGCCCGCCGATCGCATTCTCTGCACTGAATTTGGCACGCACGCCGCCGAATGCGTGCTGCGCCGACGGTTTGGCGTCATGATTGCCAAGCGCGGCGAGGCCTTTGTGCCGGTCCCCCTGAAAGACGTGGTGGGCAAACGGCGCATTGTGTCGCCGGATCACCCATTGCTCCTGGCGGCCCGCTCCGTAGGCACCTGCCTGGGCGATGTCTGGGAAGGCTACCCTATCGTCGTCAAACGGTTTCCCCAAGGAGCGCTGTCCTGAGGCGAAAAGCCCGCCCATGCATGAGGCGCGACCGTTTGACTCTTCCATCCACCCCCGTTACCCTTTGAGAAGAACCGCTTGGGTATGTCAACAACGGCAAAACAGAAAAAAGGCACAGATATCATGCGTATGTTGCGTATTGTGGGAATGACGGCGCTAGGTTGTGTAATCGCTGCGCAGGCGTGGGCGATTGTCGTCGCTGACATAGATCGCAGCGGCGCGGTGGACGCGATGGACGTTCAGTTGATCATCAACGCCGCGCTCAAAATGCCCGTGGTGTACCCCGTGGATATTGATTTCAGCGGTTCGGTGGACGCGATGGACGTTCAACTCGTGATCAACGCCGCATTGCGCTTGTCTATCGACGCCGACAAGGATGGTCTGT
>JAKJDA010000572.1:1599-1862 GCA_022706165.1 Candidatus Hydrogenedentota bacterium
GCGGCCGAAATCCGGTTGGGCACGAATCCCGCCTTGCCCGACACGGATGGCGACGGCATTTACGATGGCCAGGAGGCGTATGACGGGACCGACCCCCTGGTTCCCAATGCGCCTATCGCGCCTGTCGTGACGGCGATGGCGATCAACAACGGAGCCTCGCTTTCCTATTCACGCACCGTCACGCTGAATAATGTTTCCAAGGGAGCGCCAACGCACTATATGGCTTCGGAACAGGCGGATTTTTCGGATGCTTCGTGGCAAGC
>JAKJDA010000573.1:0-1466 GCA_022706165.1 Candidatus Hydrogenedentota bacterium
AACGGCAGGGTTAATGGTGGTCGTTGCGGCGCCAGAGACCATCGCTATCCTTCCAGAGTTCGAAGTTCCGGGAGGTGCTGCTGCGTGTGCCGCGGCGATTTGAGATTTCGGCACGTCTGCGCCACGAATAGCGAGGAGGTAAACGACGTTGGCCGAAGAGCACTGCAGCGGTGGCGGGCTATTCGTTCGGCTAATTAACCCGCACCACCTTTTCATCGGCGGGGGCCGGGAAGACTTGGCGACGCTGCATCACGCCATCCAGGAGATGCTCTCCACAGCTGCCCCTCGGCAGCCGGCGGAGCCGGAAAGGAGCGTGATCGTTCTTCTGACGCTTCGCCTACCGGGCGATTTTGCTGAACTTCGTGTCGTTCTGGCCGATTCCATCGAGTCGATCTCGCCATACCGTGAGTATGGCGCAGGCCTTCCGCTTAAGTATCGACCTCTGGTCGAAATGGATATAGAGCGCCTGACGATGCCGGATGTGCTCCAAATGACGCATGCCACGTGCGACATCGCGGCGAACGCATGCCTTTGGTCGGGTTGGATTCTGTCAGGCGCAGCCGCCCGCGATGAGGAAGGCCTCCGCTCGGACAGCAGGCTCGTGACACTGCCTGCCAGTACCGAGCCTGTGTGTCCTCGCTGCGGTAAGCAGGTTCGCTTATCATCGTCGACCTCCTTCATTCGTGACTATGACGAGGAGGAAGCGGACGAAGAGCGTTTTGCGGATCTCGTGTGTATTCCTTATCACTACATGGGTGAAAAAGAGGAAGAGCTCGAGATCGACGATGCCGAGCCCGAAGGCGAAGAAGAAGCAGACTACGAAGGCTCTTTCCCAGACAACTATTTTCTCACCGCCTTTCGCGAATCAGATGAACGTATAACCATCCGCGGCGATAGGATATCGCTGAACGTGCTCGCTGACCGCTGTGCGTCTCGCGACCCCGAAGACGACGACCATGACACCATCGTTCTCGTCGCTCCAGACATCCCGCACTTCTGGAAGTTGCGGCTCGACTCCAAATACGGACGCGATTCCCGGGAAGATGTCTGCCTTGATTCTTCCTGGCAAGGAGCGGCCTGCAACAAGCCGGATGCATGCTCGATCAATAAGGACTTCGCGTCCCCGGATCTGGTATCCATTCGATACGGACTGTGCGTCCGCGAACCATGTGCCTGCGAGTGGCAGGGATGGTTCCTTGAGTGCACGTTTCACTATGCAGACGGTGTACGACCGGCACCTGCCGAACGCTGGCGCACTGTCAGCGACGTGTCCCCAGAGCCGCTATGCCCTCGATGCGGCAGGAAGCTCGTGGACATTGCCAGCGCAATGTTCAAGCCGGGCGTGTGGCGAGACCAGGAGATAGAGGAAAAGTAGCGCGGGAGACAATGGGACAGTGGAGCCGGTGAAAGAGCCCCATTCCAGTTTGCTTACATCGCTTGGCACCCGGCTATCCCCCTGTGGCGGG
>JAKJDA010000573.1:1510-1845 GCA_022706165.1 Candidatus Hydrogenedentota bacterium
TCAAATGGACTCGGGACGCCGCAACAAGCACGTGTACACCATCTTAAGTGCCTTGGCCTGGCACTTAAGATTCATGACGGCCTCAGTCAGATAGGATTGGATGCTGACATTGGCGGGCCCTCGTCGTGTCGCCCGTGGGAGGCCTTGCTGGGTCTTGGCTCTGCCGCGCCCCTCTTCCGACGGAGGGTCTCCAAAAGTATCGTGTCAATCCTGTCCATCCTGTCATGAAACCGCTCTCTTCCCAAATCCGCCCGGATGGGCTATACTGTTTTTGAGTAAAACAGGGGCGTGTGGACATGCCTGATGGCCCATCCATAGCCGCGGACGAGCTCGTC
>JAKJDA010000574.1 GCA_022706165.1 Candidatus Hydrogenedentota bacterium
TAGGGGGTGGAAACTTGGATGCTTGGGGGTGCAGGGGGCCGAGCCCCCTGCCCGAGTTGCAGATGTGAGTGGGTTTTATGAAAAGGATGGCACGGAGACGGTTTCGATGAAAGCACTCGTCAATCTATATCCTGAGATCATTGGCTTGGAGAATCTCTTCAGGGCAGCGAAGGCGACCTTGGCCCAGGGGCGGCGCTTTCGCGGCGAGGGGGC
The DNA here is from genome assembly GCA_022706165.1 of Candidatus Hydrogenedentota bacterium. Taxonomy (GTDB): domain Bacteria; phylum Hydrogenedentota; class Hydrogenedentia; order Hydrogenedentales; family SLHB01; genus JAKJDA01. The sequence goes on from JAKJDA010000574.1 coordinate 214, forward strand.
GGAGTTCAAGTTCAATCTCGAAAAAGAAGTGCTCAGTCTCCACGACCAGTTGGCTGGTGGCCGTTATCGCCACGGCAAGTACAGGTTGTTTACGATCCGGGATCCGAAGATACGCGCCATCGCGGCTGCGCCGTTGCGCGACCGGGTGTTGCATCATGCTGTTCACGATGTCATTGCGCCGAGGATCGATAAAATATTCATCCATGACAGCTATGCGTGCCGGATGGGCAAAGGGACGCACCGCGCATTGGATCGGGCGCACCATTTTTTGAGGGCGAACACGTATGTGATTCATTTGGATGTGATGAATTACTTTCAGAGCATCGATCACACGATATTGAAAAAGTTGCTTGCCAAATACATTGGCGACGATGCGGTGCTTCGACTGTTGGAGCAGATTATCGATTCGACCGACTATCTTGCGAGGAATCGTTACCGGGGGGATGGGAAAACACGGATTTCCCGCGTTGGGGGAGTGAATGTCCAACCCTTTTTACCTGGATTGCAATCTCAGTTCCAAGGAGACGAATCGATACGGGGTTTGCCCTTGGGGAATCTGACGAGCCAGTTTTTTGCGAACTTGTACTTGAACGAACTGGACCAGTACGCGAAACACAGGTTGAAATTGACGGGCTACGTCCGGTACATGGACGATATGGTTTTGTTTTCAAACGTCAAGGCGCTGTTGCGGGAATGGGAGGAGGCGGTGCGTGCGTTTGCAAGCGAGTGGCTGAAGCTGGAATTGCACCCCGGTGGAGGTCCCCATCCGACAAAATCCGGCGTGACGTTTCTCGGGTTTCGTCTGTTTCCTTCCCACCGGAAGTTAAAGCGGACGAGTGTCAGTCGATTCATCCGGCGGATGAACGATTACACGGCTCGACTGTCGAGAACGGGCGAGGGACCGGAGGAACGACCGGCGTTGTTAGGTTTGATTCACGAATCGGTACGCAGTTTTAATGCTCACGCGCTGAACGGCAACACGTACCGGATCCGGAAACGCCTGTATGATCGATTTCCAAGCATTGACCAGACAAAGCTTGTCGGCATGAATCAACGAGGCGCTATTCATGCTATTGCCCCCCATTGTTGAGAAGATGTACGAATTGAACCGGTGGCTGTTGGATAAGGTGGCGAAGTTTCCGCGTGATCAGCAGTTTGTTCTGGGCCGAAGACTGGCGGAGAAGAGCCTCGGTATCCAAGAGAAGTTGGTGGCGGCGGCGATGATGATGAAGAGTGATGAGAAAGTCGGCAAGCTCCATGAGATTGACGTGGAGTTGGAGCAATTGCGGTATTTGATTCGGTTGGCGGTCGACGGGCGGTGCCTGAGCCCGAAGGCGTGGCATTTCTGTTCGATGCAGGTGGTGGAGGTCGGGAAAATGCTTGGCGGATGGATCAAGACGACATCATGATAGGCGGGAATGACTCGATCATATAACGCGTTTTATGCTGACGAGTTTGCGGTGGTCGGATCACGGTCTGGCGGCCAAACCGTTGGCGACTCACCCGGCTTGTGGCCCATCCTGCCCGACGGTTCGGGCGGGAGAATAATGACGGTGGATCGTCCGCTTGTACGCCCACTGGGAATTCGGGCGGGGGATCGGAAGGCTCTTGAGGAAGGGTTGGGACACAG
>JAKJDA010000575.1 GCA_022706165.1 Candidatus Hydrogenedentota bacterium
CAGCCCGGGGCACGAAACATTGCCTATCTACCACAACGAACTCGTGTTGAAGGTCATTTACAACAGCGTGCGATGGGCGGCCCCCTCGGGATTGGCGGCTGTCACGCGCGGCCATTGCCCTAATCCGCCCGAAGAGATCGCCCCGCGCCACGCATAGCATGGAACGGGACGCTCCGCCCCGGCCGCATGCGCGAGCCGGAGTCGGCAAGCAGGACGCCTCATGAACGACTCGACCTCGACAGAATTGCGCGCCGCTCGTACCCGCGCGTTTCGGAACGGAGTCCTTGTGGGGGCGATCGCGTTGGCGATTCTGGAGTTGACGTTGCGGTGGCTGGGGCTGTCGCGCCCGATCTTGTACGTCAAGGACTCGGAAGCGGGGTACCGCCTCAAGCCCAGCCAGACGGTTACGTATGGGCGCAACGCCATCTCCATCAATCGATGGGGCGTGCGGGACAGCCGTGCTTTTGACGCGAAAGACCCGGATGTGCGGCGCGTGCTGATTCTCGGCGATTCGGTCACATGGGGCGGCGTTCGCGAGCGCCAGGACGGCCTCTTCACGTCTCGCTTGGAAGAGCGATTATCCGGCGCGGAAGTCATCAATGCCGGCGTCAACGGCTACTCGATAGGGCAGATGGCGGCGTTGTACCGGGGAAATCTGCGGGCTCTCGCGCCGGACCTTGTCGTTGTGTGCGCGATCGTCCGCGATTTCACGCGTCCTCCCAAGGTGGAACTGCGAGGCGAAAGCCCTCTTTTCCCGACGCGAAAGCCTTCTTGGGCGCTGCCGGAAGCGATGGGCATGGCAATTTTCCGCTTGAAGGATCGTTTCGGCTTAGACGCGTTCGCCTATCCCGTGGTGTGGGCAGGCCACGCCCTGAACGAAGACCAGTGCGTCGAGGCCAACGCCGATGCCCTAAAGGGGCTCGCCGCAGAACTGGCGAGCGTGGCGCGTTTGCTGGTCGTCCTCTTGCCGGATCAGTATGCGCCGGACCGTTCCGCGCAGGCGGCGCGAATTGCCGCCGCATTGGACGCGCGCCGCATTCCGTGGAAGGATCTCGCGCCGGCAATTCCTGTTCGCGCGGACCTTTTCATCGACCGCGTCCATCTAACCCGCGCAGGCCACGAGGAAATCGCTCATGCCCTCGCTCCATTGGTTCAAGACAGCCTCTCGCGCGACGTGCGCTAGCCGGCGCGTCCGTCTCCGATCGCCAAGGTTCGCCGCGCGCCTTCGACCGCTGCCCTGTTGCGGCGCGTTGGGGATCGCCGCTGTCGTGATGGTCGTTGCCGCATGCATCAAGCCCGTTTCGACCGGAACATCCGCGGGATCGCCTTTTCTGCCGATCGATTCCGAAAAAGCCCTTTTCTGGGACCGTCAGACCACGGAAACCGCAGAACTCCTCAAGGAATTCATTCGCGAGTTCAACGCGAACCGCCCGGGACCGTCCATCGAGGCGGAGTACATCGGAGGGTACGGCGAAATTTTTCGCAAGGTGTCGGCGAGCATCCAGGCCAGGAAGCTTCCTGCAATGGCGGTCGCATACGAAAGCATGACTGCGGAGTACGTGTTGGCGGGCGCCGTCATCGATCTGGAATCGTTGGCGGCGGACCCGCGAACCGGTCTTGATTCGGCGGCGCGCGACGATTTTTTCCCGGCGGTGCTCGAAACGAACCGTTACCCCGACTTCGGCGACAAGATGTTCTCGTTTCCCTTTGCCAAAAGCGTGTTAGTCATGTATTATAATAAAAGGCTGTTGGCCGAGGCGGGCATTGATGCGCCGCCGAAGACATGGGACGAGTTTCTCGGCCAGTGCCGGCGGATCAAGGCAAAAAC
>JAKJDA010000576.1 GCA_022706165.1 Candidatus Hydrogenedentota bacterium
GCCCCGTTGGGTTCACAACCAAGGATCAGGAAACTCGCTCCCCAGAAGACAGGCAACAGACAATACGCGGCCAAGCGCTTCGTCATTCTCATTGGGTTCCTCATGTATGCATTTCCCTGGTCTCCGCCCGCCTCCGCTGCGCATGGGACGGTCGGGAAGTTCTGCGTCGCTTGGCGACGATGCGCGAGAACGCGTCATTCTTCGCGGCGAGGGGGCGCCTTGTCCCGATCCGCGCCGTACACGTGCGGCAACAGCGCGGCGGCCAGCCCAACCCCCTCGGGGAGCAATGCCATTTCGCTTACTGCCTTGAGCAACAAGAAGCCGCCCGTCGCGCACATGCCGATGAGACCCGCCAGCAGAATGATTTTTGCGGGGCTTGCGCTGCTCGGCGCGTAGGGGGCGATGGCCTTCCCCGCAATCACGATATCGCTTGCTTGCGCTTGCTCGGCCATGCGGCTTTTTTCGTATTCGGTGCGCACCAATGCGTAACTGGTCTTCAAGCTGTCCGATTCCAGGATAAATTTGTCGCGTTCGAGCGTCTTTTCCGCAAGCGTGACCGTCAGAGCGTCGATTTCCTTCCGCAGATCATCCAATTTGAGGAGGAGCATGTCTTTCGTTGCTTTCAGCCCTTCCGTTTCTTGGTTGACGCGCACCTCTTCCGTCCGAATCGCCAGGTACGTTTTATTTGCTTCTTCGGTGCGCAGCCCTTTGTCCGGGGTCATTTTGACAGCGCCGCCCTGCGCTCCTGCGATCCAATACGCGTCGTCTGACGGGGCGCGGAAATAGACGTCCTTCGGGGATTCCTTGGCCCGTTCGGCGCGAAGGGCCTCCTGTTTTCTCTCGCCCGACGCCAGATCCACCTCCGTCTGTTTTAGAAGCGCTTCAAATTCGGTCATCTGTTTCTGTCGCGCGTCCAACTGCGCCTTGATGAGTTCCAAGTTCCAGGCTTTCTGGTGATCCGCAAGGGCGCTATTGGCCTGTTCCAGAGCGGCGCGGGTCGCGTTGTGCAGCGCTTCCAACAGGGACGACGTTCGGCGCATTCGTTCCGTGGCCACGGAATCGACCTGTTCCTTGAACACCTCGCTCCAGGTCTCGGCGATCTTGGCCGCCAAATCCGCGCTCGCCGCGCTGGTGCGGAAAACCAGCGTCTGGGTGTACGTGGGGCCCTGCGTTCCGCGGGTGTCCAGGCGTATCAGTTCCACTTGGAGCAAGTTGCGAAGCGACTGAATGCGCGTGTTGTGCAATGGAATTCTGACGATGACTTCCTTGAGGACGGGGGCCGAGAGGGCGACGACTTTGTAGGCCTCCATCGGCAAGGCCGGCGGCATCAATTCCGCTATGCTGTCTTGCTTGACGGTCGAGGTCCGCCCCGATGTCACCGGCGAATCATCCTTGAAGACGGGAGGAGATACGAACAGCGTCACCTCCGACCGGTAGCTTTTGGGCATGAAGAACGCTATTGGCGCCGCAAGCAGTGCAAACACCACGCCGCCAAGAAAAATCCTGACCGCGTTCAGCCTGATCCACATGAGCGCTACAGGAAGCGACAAACTATCATCCATGGGCAACGGCAACGTTTCCACTCCTTGTTTTAACAACGGAAAACGAACCGCCATCGCGCATTTTGCGCGACTTTCGTTCGGCGCGGCCAGTTTGCCAGAACCGGCAGCGATACGCAAACCTCCGGCTTGGCGCATCGGCTGCGTCCCCTGCGCCGCGACAGATGGACGCGACAGATGGCAGGGCTATCGCATTAAAATCTGAGTTCCGGGCAGACCTTGGCTCGTTTGTGATTTGCTTCCCCTTTTCGTTTGGT
>JAKJDA010000577.1 GCA_022706165.1 Candidatus Hydrogenedentota bacterium
GTGACCATGGTGTTCGTGGCGAACGACGCGATCTGCGGGACTTGGTTCTGCGCGCAGATGTCGGCGACCGCAATCGTCGGGCCGCTCATGTTGCTGCCGAGCATGGCGATGACGCCGTCCTGCTCGATGCCCTTCTTGACGGCGTTGACGGAGTCGGCGGAGGTGCCGCGGCCGTCGTAGAACATCAGGTTCAGCTGTTTGCCGAGGATGCCGCCCGCCTCGTTGATCTCGTCGGCGGCGATCTGGGCGCCGTCGCGCTCGGCCTGTCCCCACAGGGCGCTGTCGCCCGTGATATGGACCAGGTAGCCGATGTCGATCGTATCGCTGGCCTTCTTGGTACCGGCCGCGCAGCCGGACAACAGTGCGGTCATCATCAGGACCGCGAGAAGGATGCTGAGGGTTTTCTTCATCGTCTTTCTCCTTTTTCGATTCTGCGTATTGGGTTTATTCCTTGAACCTGCGCACCTTTTGCGCAGGAGGCATCCAGCCGATCTTGCTGTGCCGTAGGTTACAGCGGACCATGGCCTCGAGCAGCGCGACCGAAGCGCCGGCGGGATCGACGACGGGCACCGGCATGCCGTTTGCAAGCAGCCGCTTCTCCACCTTTTCGGCCATGCCGCCGAGCCCCGTGCAGCCGAGCACGATCGCGTCCGCGCCATCCTCGGCTACCGCCGCCGCGGACTCCTCAAAGAGCTTGTCGTAGATGAGCTCGTCGCCGTAGATGCTCAGCACCGGCACGTCGATGCTGCGCACGGCGCACACGCGCCCGGTGGTCAGGTATTCTGCGTTTAAGCGCCGGATCATCGGCAGAATCGCGGGCACGATCGTCACAATCGCGATGCGCCTGCCCACGGACAGCGCCATCTGCACGGCCGCCATGCCCGCGCTCACCACGGGGTAGGACACGGCCTCGCGCACCGCCTCGAGCCCGGGGTCGGCAAAGCAGCTGATCGCCGCGCCGTCGAAGCCCTCCTTCTCGCCCTCCACGGCCAGCCGGATGATCTCCGGCGCGTTGACCGCGGCGTCGTACTCGCTCTCGATCGACGAGGCGCCGTACTGAATGCGCCACGCGACGACCTTGGTCCCCGGCGACAAAAAGGGCTGGAGTATCGCCTCCTCGAGCGCGTCCTCGCGCTCGGAAACGACCGGCCGGATGATCAACAGTTTCATGCTGCAATGCGTCCTTTCGTGCTTACTGAAAATCCCGATCCATATGCGAGCTGTTTTCGTATTTACAAAATTTGCGGAACGTAGGTTTTGCCCGCCTGCGTGTCTGACCCCGATGTTCGGATACGCATATTGTATCATTTGTCAACAATATGTCAATACCGTGCGCGGTAAATTCTACACGATTTGTTTATTCGAACATGTTGCCGGTCTGTGTGCGGCAAAACCGTTCGCATTCTGCGCGTTTGCGGCGTTCCGGTGCGCATCCGCGCGGCTTTTCGGCGGATTTTTGCGGCATTTCAACGGAAAATCGAAGGATTTAGGGCGAGTTTTGTCTGATCAATGGACGGAAAGACACTTTCATTTTGTGGTTATGTTTTCCAACCTATAAACAAATAATGACAGTTTGTAATGGCATCTTGTCAACAAAAAGAAAGATGTGTATAATGGGTTTGTAATGACGCCATGGGTTTCGCATTTTGGGGAAAGGGGCGGACAAAACATGAAAAGGGACGAGGCGTTCCGGATGCTCGACGACATCGCCAAGGGCATCGCGCTGACCTTCGGCAGGAACTGCGAGGCGCTGATCCAGGATTACAGCAAGCCCGGGCATCCCATTCTCTCCATCTATAACGGGCATGTCAGCG
>JAKJDA010000578.1 GCA_022706165.1 Candidatus Hydrogenedentota bacterium
CGACCGCGCCCGTGGCGACGCATGCCGCGGCGTAAGAACGGCCGACGCGATAGGCCTCTTCCACATTGCGCGTTGCGCCGAGTTCAGCGGCGGAAGGCGCGTTCGGCACAAGCAAGGGATTCATCCGGCCGCCTTCCTGCTCGACGGCGATGAGGGGCAAGTCGGATATGGTCGCGCCCAAACCTACAGCGCGCTTGATCTCGTGGATCAGAGCGGCGGCCTGCTCGCGGGATGCGATGTTTTCAGAGCGCAGGAGGACGCCGCCGGGCTTCACTTCTTTGAGGAGCGCGTGCGTGGCGTTATCGAGAGAGGTTCCGGAGATCGTAAGAAACACATGCCGTCCTGGCCACGTCTCTCCCGCCGCCGCGAACCCTTTCGTCGCCGCGGCGATCTGGTCCTGCGTCAAGACGTTGGTTTCCGTCTTGCCGGTTTCCGAGGCGACGGGCGCAGGCGTCGGAGCAAGCGGGCCGGCAGAGGGCTTCGCGGGCAAACCCGGCACGGACGCATCCGAAGACGCGCGTTCGCTTGGGGGGGCGTCGGCGTTGCGCAAAGAAGCCTCGCGCAGCACCCATGCCGTCGTGAAACCGATTGCGAAACCCAGCAGAAAGGTGATTGCCAACGTTGAGGACGAACGCGACGGTCTGCGGCGCGCCGACTCCGGAGCCGAGAATTGTATGGCTGTTCGACGGACGACTGGTTCTTCGTCTGACATGGCTCTCCTTCCCTGTCGCGCCTTTCCCCCTGTCGCGGTCCGGCCTCACGATACCACATCGCGCGGCGTTCGATCATGCGCGATGTGTGCGAGCAGCGCGCCATCGCATTGAAACGCCACGCAAATGACGCATGGGCATAGGCATCAATGTTCGCGTGACCGGGGAGGCAGGCCGCGGGTGCGAGATTGGAAAAAGCCTGTCGCAAAGGATATCGTGCGCATCGGGCAATAGCCAGGTTGCCGCGTATGCAGGAGGAAGTCGCGAGGAGGGGGAAACGATGATTTCGCTGAAGCAGTACCGGGATAGCGTGTCGGGATGCTGGATGGGCAAAAGCGTCGGCGGAACCCTGGGCGCTCCGTTTGAATGGCGCCGGGAGGCCCATGACATCGAGTTTTACGCGCAGCCGCTCCACGGCGTTTCCGCGCCGAATGACGATTTGGACATTCAATTGCTATGGCTCGTGGCTTTGGAGGAAAAGGGCGTGGCCATCGACGCGCATACCTTGGCCGAATATTGGCTATTGTATGTGACGCCGCATTGGGCCGAATACGGAAATGCGAAAATAAATCTTCGGATGGGCCTTCTGCCGCCATGGTCGGGAATATATGAGAATCCCTACAAGCATAGTTGCGGCGCGTTCATCCGATCGGAGATATGGGCTTGCATCGCGCCGGGCCTCCCCGCGCTTGCAGCCGGGTACGCCTGCCAAGACGCCATTCTCGATCACGGGGACGGCGAGGGAACGTATGCGGAAGTGTTTTGTGCAGCCCTCGAAAGCGCCGCGTTTGTCGTTAAAGACATTCATCAACTGATTCCCATAGGCCTGTCCTATATTCCCGAGGCGTGCGGCGTCGCGGGGGCGGTGCACAACGCGATGGCCTCCTACGCGGCAAATCGAAGCCTGCGCGAGGCCCGGGATTCGTTGTTGAAGGATTTCCGCGGCAGCACGGCGATGGGGCAGCTTTGGTGCACATGCGAGGAAGATCAGAAGAAGGGATTTCATGAAGGGGTTCTGGGTTGGGACGCGCCGTCAAACATTGGCATTGTCGTACTGGCGCTGTTGTATGGAGAGGGCGATTTTGGCAAAACCGTGTGTTC
>JAKJDA010000579.1 GCA_022706165.1 Candidatus Hydrogenedentota bacterium
AAGCGGCGTTGGCAGGCGACGCAGCAAGAAAGGAGATGGCGAAATGGAGACGTACCTGTACATGACGGTAGTGCCCGAAGCGCTGGTAGGTTCCATGCTCAATCCCGAAACGTTTGCGCCGTACCTGGCGACCGGGTCGCGGAAAAGCTCGCACGGTCGCGCCATTTTCTTTGAGGTTGATCGGGCGAAACTGCCGCCCGTTTTCAACTTCGATCAGTTTGACGCCATGGCTCCCCATCCAGACGGGTCACCGAAGCGTTCGCAGACCATCTGCATCTATCGGGTCCTCGAACATATCCCGCTGGAGGCCCTCGGCAGGATGTTCATCGTCACCCGCGACGGGAAGTACCTAGCCATTCCGCCGCAGCCGTATGAACAACCCGCCGCTTCCGCCATTCGCTTATACCAGGAGTTGTGCCCCATACGGCCGACGCTGGTAAGCAAGCTGCAACCGAAGGACTTTGGCAAGTACGTCGCCAAGCCCGGATCGCCGGTCCATGTGCCGCGCATCTTTTTCGCGGATCTCGTCCTCGGGAGCATGGCGGACCCGACGTCACAAATCACCCAAGACATGCTTCCGTACGCGGATATGGGCAATATTCGCGACGCGATCGAGACGCTCAAGAACTCCAAGCGCGAAACGCTGATGGTCGATCGGGCGCATTCGTCGGATTTCTTTTATCGCACCGTGGGCGAAGGGTTCTTCGTCGCGGATGCCGAGCAGATTATTCACTATCCATTCCCGACGCACGAAGAATTGGAGGGGCGACTCCACAGTTGGTGGCGATCCGCGGAACTTTCGTAACAGGCGTTCGCCCCGCCCAACAGAAGAAACGGGAACGCATAAATTCATCTCTTCCATCGCGCCGGAGGAAGGCAAAGGCGGATTATTCAGAATGCCCGGCCGGCGCCGGCGAAGGAGTTTCTGCGTTCGTGCCCAAAGGCGGTTCCGCGGAACCGGCGGGAGGCGCTTCGGGAACAGCCTCCAGCATGGCGATGGCCGAATCCATGACTTCCTGAATTTCCGGATACGACTCCCGCTCGCGGGCCTGACGGATCGCGGGAATGACGGAGGCGTTGCCCACCGTGGCGAGCATTTGCACGCACGAGAACCGCACAAAGGGCGTTGCGTCGGGATCGGCCAGGGCGGCAAGGAAGACCGGAATGTCTTCACGAACCGGCGTCCGTAACATCGAGGTGATGATGCGGGCCTTTTCAAAGCTGGTGACGTCGGGCAGATGATACCATTCGACGAGCTTGGCGCGGGCCTCGGAATCGCCAATGCCGACCAGCCCCACCAGCGCAGCCATCCGAATGCGGCGGTCCGGATCGGTTTGCAGCGATCGGAATATGGAGGCGTTTTCGTCGTATTGCGACGAGGCCAACAGGTGGAGCGCGCACACGCGCGTATTGACGTCGTGTTCGGCGGCGGTCAGCGGACGCAGAAAGTCGAGCATGCTCCGATCTACAAAAAGTTCAAGGCTATACGCCGCGACGGATTTCGCTTCGCCCGAGACGGCGGGATCGGCGATGAGGTCCAACATGACCTGAAGCGCCTGGGGATCGGTCTGCTTCAGGATGGTTGCGATTTCGCGACAGCGGTTGTTCGACATACTTTTTCGGCCCACCGCCGCCAATTGTTTCCATTCCGCGATCAGGCTTTCCGTATCCTGAGGGGCCTCGACGACGTCTTGGCTCTCTTCGCTTCTTCCGGCGCTGCTGTCTGGGTCCAGGACAGACTTCGGTTCCGGTTTTGGGCCGCAGCCCCCCATCCACGCCGCCGCCAACAGGACCACGAACACACC
>JAKJDA010000057.1:0-3476 GCA_022706165.1 Candidatus Hydrogenedentota bacterium
CGCCGGTCCGCGCGGAGCTTGCGCAGCCGATAGCGCGAATAGAACCAGGAAATCGCGAGCAACGCCACGGTGAGCCCCGAAAAGGAAAGGACTTGCCAGAAGGGTTCGAGCCGCACCAGGTCATAGCGGAATGCGCGCACCAACGCGACGGCAAAAACGCACAATGCGGCCCAACGGTAGCGCGCTTCGCGGAACAACGCGCCGATGACGAACGCGCCAACAGCATAGACAATCAGGAATAGGGTGAGCGCGCGGGCATTGGCCCAGGCGCTTAGGGCGGCGACGCCGATGGCCGCCGCCGCCGCCGCGAGCAACGTGCGGACGGCGTCTTCGGCGTACGCCGGATCGCCGGATTTGCCGCGGACAAGATGCAGCAGGCGCTCTCCGGCGGCGTAACAGAGAACCATGATCCCGGCATACAACGCAAAGTCGCCGGCGACATCCAACACGGACGCGAACGCCGGCATGTTGCGGTAAAAATCGAAGGTTCCAATCGTCAGCAGCAGGACGCCCGACGCCTTGACGCCGGTCAGCGCCGTCAACGCGCCCAACAACACCAACGCGACGCCCAGAACGTTGTAGGTCAACGGCGCGTAGACCCAATCCAGCGACCGCGCGATCAGCGTCGCCAGCATGGCCGTGGCCATCAGGTAGGGTATGGCCGCGGCGAAATAGTGGTCCCATCGAGCGTTGCCCGGAAGCCGTTCGAGGTAACGCGTCCAATAGTGGCCGGCAAGATACGTGAAGGCCGTGAGGAGCAACGAATACGCCAGGTAGCCGCTTTGCGTTTCAAATCCGGGTTTTTCGATGAACACGTAGAAGTGGTAGGCGACGTGGGCTCCGCCCAACGGGATCACGCTCGCGGCTTTTAGTTGGGGCGCGCCCAAGAGGATGCCTGCGAGGCTCTGCGCCGCCAAAAGGTACGGCAGCGCGGGATCGTCGCCGAATTCAAACAGCGCGGTCATCATCAAAATCAAGGCGGCGGATGCGGCATGCGCCATCGACAGCAATGTGCCCGCGAAATTCAGCGGCGCGCCGGCGCCCCCCCCCTGTGCGCTCATCCGTTGTTGCCCAGGCTTCGGGCGGGGCTCCCAACGATTGTAGACGAAGGCGATCAGCGCGAAAAAGGCGCTCACGCCCAACGCGCCAAACCAGTTTGCCGGCATCTGGAAACCGTGAACGGAAATGAGACCGCCCCAATGCGCGCGAAACAAGCAGCCCATCACGACCATGAACAACAGCGCGATATTGAGGACCTGGAACACGGCTGTGCGCGTACACAGATATGCGATAGCGAGCAACAAGCACATGCCCGCCAACGCGACCCACATCGCCGCGCCGCTCAAGACGGATTGGATGCTCCACGCTGCGAGAATCGCCGCGGCGGATACGTGAACGTGGCGCAAGGCATTGCGTTGCGATCCGGCGCTTTTCGCGAGAGCCGACAGCATCAAGGAGAACGCCGCCAGCGCGACGCAAAACGCCCACGCCTGCTCCGGATAGGCCTGTTGAACCGGGCGGTGCATCAACGCGAAATAGGCGAGGGTGTTGCAGGCCGCCAGGGAAACGCTGACGCGGCGGCCTTTCGAGCGGACATCCACGACGCCAACCATGGCGAACATCGCGAAACACAGCGTCAAGAATCCGCTCGAAAGCCAAAAATGCGACGCCGGGGGAATGTCTTGGAAAAAGGGAAGTCGCAGAAAGAACAAGATGTAGGCGACGTAGGACGCGACAAACGACACCCAAGTGAATGTTGTCCATCGATGCGCGACGTGGAATCCAAGCGCCACGGCGGATAAGGCCGCGCACGTGGCCAGCGCGTACAGCAGGTCTTCCTCGCGCCGCCCTTGCGTGCAACTGAACAACACGGTGTAGCACACGAGAAACAGCGCGATGCCGGCAACGGTTTGGCTGCGTTTCCAGTGCGCCGTCGCCACGAGCGCCGCCAAACACGCCGCCAGTGCAGGCAACGCGTACAGCGTATGGGAGAACACGCGCATGCCCGCAACGAAAAACGCGGCGTACGTCGCAAAGTAGAGCCCGGCAAACCCCGCGCCCAGAACGGTCATGGCGAAAGGATCGCGCTGTTTGCGCGGAAACAGGCCGTACGCCAGCGCCGCGATGGCACACGCGTAGACCAACGCGACTTTGCGCGACGGCCCCATCATGTCCGCGCCGAAGGATGTAGCCGCGCCCAGGCCAATCGTGGTCATCATGACCAGCGCCGCCGCCCGGCCCAGCCAAATGCCGCCGATCCGCGTCTCCAACGGTTCGCCGCGCTCGCCGCCAATAGCGCGATCCACGCCATGGCGCACATCGTCGACGAGAAGCGCCAACGCGGTTTCTTTTCCGCCCGAATCCGGGTGAGCCGCGCGCAGCCGCGCCAGTTCTCCCGTCAAGTCATGGACGCGCTGTTCGAGTTCCTCGATACGTGTTTGGGAATCCATGATATCGGGCGCACGCTCCCATCAGATACGTTTGAACCACGCGCACATCACTGAAACAGAAGGGCGTTTTCATTGTAATCGGCGGAAACGACGAAATCCAGGGAACGAAGAACGGCGAGCTTTCTTCCGCATCTCTTCCTATCGCGTGCGGCCTTCACGGATCACGCAAGGCGGAGGATGAGATGCGCCATGCCTTCCCTTCCGAGCAAAAACAGCGCCGCGTAAAACGCGATGCAAGGAATCGCCCCGAGATACGCCAAGAGAAGGAACAAACCGTCGCGTTCGAGCAATCCAATCCCCAACAATACAATGGGGACCGCGGCGACCATGTTGCCGAAAGGAATCGGTATGGGCAGCGCCGCCATGATGGACAACAAAAACGCATAGCCTCCATGAAAACGCGTGGCCGGCGGCGTCACCCCCATGATGCTCAAGCGGGAGCGCGTCATTTTTTCCACGCGCACGGCCACGCGCAACAGCCGGTCCGTCACAACGGTCAAGACTTCATACGATATTTCGCGGTCGCGGAGAAATCGCGGCAGCCACGGTCTCTTGTTCAACGCAAGAAAGACCGACACCAATGCCAGCGTGGGGCCAAGGATTGTCGTGAGCACCGGAATGCCGATGGGACTCGACAGGGGCACGCCAAAGAAAATGAACAGCAGTGCATGCGAACGCGTCGGGAAATTATCGAAAATGCCGCCCATCGTGATGGCTTTGCCGTCGGCTTTTTCGACAAGCGCACGGATATCTTCCGAAAGACGCGGCGGCTTGGGACGGGGAACGCGCGTTTTCCCTCGCCATTTCGAGGCCTTCTGGCCGGGGATCTGTTTCATGTGGGCGTTTGCCTCGCGTCGCGGTTCCGAATAGCCGAGAAGCGCATTGCCGGCGGCTATTCCCATTCGATGGTTGCAGGCGGCTTCGAGGTGACGTCGTATAACACGCGGTTGATGCGCTTGGCCTCGTTGCAAATGCGGCTGGCGACACGTTGCAGAACCTCTTGCGGGAAACGGTACCAATCGGCGG
>JAKJDA010000057.1:3486-11599 GCA_022706165.1 Candidatus Hydrogenedentota bacterium
GAACTTCATTGATAACGCGGTTTGCGATTCTTTCCATGAGGTCATAGGGGAGTCTGACCCAGTCGGCTGTCATGCCGTCCTGGCTTTCGACTGCGCGGAGTGCGATTACGTTTTCGTAGGTGCGTTCGTCGCCCTGGACGCCGACGCTGCGCACAGGCAACAAGCACACGAGCGCCTGCCAAATCTCGCCGTACAGCCCCGCGGCCTTGATCTCTTCGATGAAGATCGCGTCGGCTTCGCGCAAGGTGTCGAGACGTTCCTTCGTGATTTCTCCGATGCACCGCACGCCCAAGCCCGGGCCGGGGAACGGGTGACGCCATACGATCTCGTCGGGCAGCCCCAGTTCCTTGCCCAATGCGCGCACTTCGTCCTTGAAGAGCTCTCGCAACGGCTCGATGAGTTTCAGGTTCATCTTTTCGGGCAAGCCGCCGACGTTGTGGTGGCTTTTGATCGTGACCGACGGCCCGCCGGTCGCGGACACGCTCTCAATCACGTCGGGGTAAAGCGTGCCTTGCGCCAAAAAATCGACCTTGCCGAGTTTGTGGGCTTCTTCGTCGAATATGTCGACAAACAAGCCGCCGATGATTTTGCGTTTTTGCTCCGGATCGGACACTCCTCGGAGCGCTTCCAAGAACCGGTCTTCGGCATCCACGTAGCACAGGTCGATATGAAAATTATCGCGGAACACCTGCTGCACCATTTCCGGTTCGCCCTTGCGGAGCAGGCCGTTGTTCACGAATACGCAGGTCAGCCGATCGCCGATCGCGCGATGCAGCAACACCGCCGCGACGCTCGAGTCCACCCCGCCGGAGAGACCGCAGACCACGTGGCCGTCGCCCGTCTGTTCGCGGATGGCCTTGATCGCCAGGTCCGCGAAGGACCCCATGTTCCACAAGGCGCCGCATCCGCACACGCCGTGCACGAAATTGGCGATGAGCCGCGCGCCTTGCGGGGTGTGAACCACTTCCGGATGAAATTGCACGCCGTAGAGCTTGCGCGCGGGGTCGGCGATGGCGGCATAGGGACAGTTCTCGGTGGTGCCGAGGACCTCGAACCCGGGCGGCAGATCGGTGATGGCGTCGCCGTGGCTCATCCAGACTTGCGCGTGCGGGTCCATGCCCGCGAAAAAGCCGGTTCCATCCGTGGCGTCGAGATGCGCAATGCCGTATTCGCGTTTGGCGCTGCGTTCAACCTTCCCCCCCAGCATGTGCGCGAACACCTGCGTGCCGTAGCAAATGCCCAGAATCGGCAAGCCGAGTTCGAACAGCGCCGGGTCCGGCAAGGGGGATCCGTCCGCATGCACGCTGGCCGGCCCGCCGCTGAAAACGATGCCCGCCGGATCGTGAGCGCGCAGGATCGCGATGGGGGTGTCGTAGGGCAGAATGAGACTGTACACGTTCGCCTCACGCACGCGCCGCGCGATGAGTTTGCTGTATTGAGCGCCGAAGTCCGGGCGACGATCGGGCGGCCGACTCCCTCCATGGCTACCTCATAACCTGATAATTCGGGGGTTCTTCGGTGATGGTGATATCGTGAGGATGGCTTTCGCGAACTCCCGACGCGGTCACGCGGACGAACGCGGCCCTTTCTTGCAATTCCGGTATCGTGCGGCATCCGCAGTAGCCCATGCCCGCGCGAATGCCGCCAAGAAGCTGATGCACATAATCCGCCAACGGCCCGCGATAGGGGACGCGTCCTTCAACGCCCTCGGGCACGAGCTTTTTCGCGTCGTCGTCGAATTGGAAATAGCGGGTCTTGCTGCCGCGTTGCATGGCCTTGACCGATCCCATGCCGCGATACACCTTGTACGTGCGCCCTTCGTAAAGGACGGTCTCGCCGGGACTCTCGGCGGTGCCGGAAAACAGACTGCCAATCATGACGGTGTCCGCGCCGCCCGCCAGCGCCTTCACGATATCGCCGCTGTAGCGGATGCCTCCGTCGGCGATCACGGGGAGATCGAGTTCCCCGGCGGCTTCGGCCACGTCCATCACCGCCGCAAGCTGCGGCATGCCCGCCCCGGCGACCACGCGCGTCGTGCAGATCGATCCCGGCCCCACGCCCACTTTGAGCGCGCTTGCGCCCGCCGCGGCCAGATCGCGCGCCGCCGCCGCCGTAACGATGTTGCCCGCGATGATCTCGACGTTGGGAAACGCGCCGCGCACAGCCTCGACCGTCTTGATCACCGCCGTGCTGTGGCCATGGGCCGTGTCCACAACGAGGACATCCACCTTCACGTCCATCAACGCCCGCGCGCGGTCGAGTTCCGATGGCCCCACGCCCAGCGCGGCGCCCACGCGCAAGCGGCCCAGCGGGTCCACGCAACTGTCGGGATAATCGCGCGCGCGCAAGATGTCTTTGATGGTGATGAGCCCCACCAGGCGGCCCGATTCGTCGACAATCGGCAGTTTCTCGATCCGGTGTTTGTGAAGCAATTCGCGGGCCCGCTCCCGCGAGGTGCCCGGCGGAATGGTGACGAGGTTGTCCTTCGTCATCACCTCCCCGATGGGCACGGAATAGTCTTCGTGAAACCGCAGATCGCGATTGGTCAGAATGCCGACTAGCTTGCCTTCCTGGTTGGTGATGGGCACGCCCGACACTCGGTAGCGGGCCATGTCAGCGTGAAGGGATCGGTGATGATGCCCGCCTGCGACCGCTTGACGCGGTCCACTTCGCCGGCTTGTTCATCGATGGACAAATTCTTGTGGATAATGCCGATGCCGCCTTGCTGCGCGATGGCAATGGCCAGACGCGATTCGGTCACCGTGTCCATCGCCGCGCTCACCAACGGGATATTGATGGACAAGTTTCGCGTCAGGCGCGTGCGCAGGTCCACATCGCGCGGAAGCACGTCCGATCGGGCGGGAATCAGCAACACGTCGTCAAACGCAAGACCTTCTGGAAATCCGTGTTCAGCAACCATGATGCCTCGGTGTTGTGTTTTCGTTGCGCTGGCCAGCGGCAGGGCTGCCCAGAGGAAGAGCGAATTATAGGACGGAATTCAAAGAACAATCAAGAAGAAGGCGAATCGCGCCGGCGTGCAGTCCGAAAAGGATGTTATCTGGCGCCGAGACGCTCTATTTCCGCAGGAGACAGCAGGGCGCTTTGAGGGAATTTGCCGGCCGCTACGGCATGTCGGTATTGGCTGAGCCAGGAGCGGGCTTCGTCGGCGCCGCGCGCCCGGACAAGCGCGTTCCAGAAAATTTCGGGACGGGAGGGCATAAGGCGCAACAGACGGCTGCCCCAGTTCCAGTGGGCCTGGAGCAGCGTTTGAATCAAACTCGCCGGCGTAACGCGTTTGAGCATCTGGCGGCAGGCAATGAGCTTGAGGCGCGGGGCGCCGCGGGGCGGTTTGGTCACCACGAAATCGCCGGAAGCGATCTGGGGCATTTCCATGCATTCGCGCTTTACGGGGTCATAGGTTCGGGCGATGATTTCAATCATTTGCCCTTTGAGATCGTCGGTTTGCGCTTGCGTGAATACGTGCCGGTTCTTGACATTGATGAAAAACTGAAGATCGCGCGTGACGCCGAGTTCGTGGTGATGGGGGATCCAAGCGGCGAGATACGCGTAGATGACGCGCGGTTTGGCGGTTTGGCCGCGGGCGGGCAGCGGGATGGTTCCGCCGAGGAGCGGGCGCACGACATGTTCGGGCGCGCGCGCATGGAGGATATTCAAGATGGCATGTTCGATCGCGGCGACGCGGCTGACGTCTCCTTCTTTCTTGGCCGCGACAAAGGAACAAACCGTCTGCGCGCGATGCGCATTGGTCGCGCGGACGCGGAAAATGAGCTGGAAAGCCCCCTCTTGGAACAGTTCGAAGGTCAAACTGACCAGGGGCGCGGGCCCCAACAATTGTTGAATGCTCGGCACGATAAACGCATCGTGCGTGGCGAGCAGCCGTTCGGTCGCATGGCCAAGCGTCTCTATCTGATAATGCCGGCGTATCTCATTGCCCCAATAGTCGTACATCGCCTTGATGTCCGTCCACCGAACGCGCAGACCGGACGGCTGCGGGCGCTGTCGCGGCGGGGGCGGCGCAGGACGACCCGAAGACCGGGAGGGGCCCGGATTTTGCCGGAATGGACGTGTGGGTTTGCGCGTCGGCATGGCGGTTATTGCCAGCCTTCGTGGTAGCCGGTCTCGTACAAGGCGATGACGTTTTCGGGCGGCGTCACGGCTTGGATGTTGTGGCACGGACCGAGGATATACCCGCCTCCGGCTCCGAGAATGCGCAGATTGTCCATCACTTCCTGGCGCACGTCGCCCGCCGAGCCAAAGGGCAAGGTCTGCTGATTGTCCACGGCGCCATGAAAGATAAGACGATCGCCGAAATCGCGTTTGAGCCCTTCCCGCTCCATGCCCGGACACCGCCATTGAATCGGATTGAGAACCTGGATTCCGATGCCGATGAGATCCGGGAGAATGTCGCGGACCGCGCCGTCGGTATGATGGAATGCGAACGATCCGTGCTGGCGGACCAAGTCAATCATCCGCTTCATGCGGGGCAGGAGGAACTCCCGTATCTGATCCGGCGCGTACATCAACGCATCTTGTCCGCCGAGGTCCTCTGCAACGTATGAGTACGTCACCGCGCCCGGAACCGTTTCGAACAGGCGCAGCGTCATGTCGTAGGCGAAACCGAACATCTTGTCGAGGCAGTAGTGAACGATCTCCGGAGCCATGAGCAAGTCCAGGAAAGCCTGCTCGTCGCCGCGCAGATTCTTGTAGATGAGGAAAGGCTCGGACCCGCCGCCTTGAATGGGGCGGTGCGCATTCTCGCGCGCCAGAGCGGGAAGCGCGGAGAAGTCGAACCAGTCGACCGTGGGCCACGTGTAGTTGGCTTCGATTTCCTCTACCGATGCGAACTGTGCGAGCGGATGGGTGATCGCTTCGGCGTACAGGCCCGATCCATAGTCGACATTGCGATACTGAATGCCCCAGTAATCCCTGAAGCCGGTCAACGGCGGCCCCGCGTACCGAGGTTCGAGGGCAAGCGGCTTGTCGATATGCAGCCGCTGCGTCATGGTCTCGAAATCGCAGCCCAGGAATTCGAGCAATTGCCGCGTAGCTTCCTGCGTAGCCCAATAATCCATGGGGACGCGGTCGGGCTTCTCCCGGTTAAGCGTCGCGAGCCACCGCTCGCGGGGCGACATGGTTTCTCGTGGCATAAAAAAATCCTTTTGTTACGATCGGCCTGGCAGCCGCCCGCGCCGCGCACGCCAAGCCGAAACGCATTGGGCAATAGCCCGCGTCTCCCCATTCGGCGCACGCGATGGCGGGAGGCGGTCAAACAGATCACTGCGCCTTTTTTCGGAGCGAGGTCCGGGGGGGCTGTGCCGGCGCTGGCCCGCCCTGATCGGGGGGCGGCGCGGCGGGAGGGGCCCCGGCGGCTTGTTTGGCGGCTTGTTCCGCGCGTTGTTTTTGCAATTCGGCGTATTTTTGCTTTTCGATCTCGGCGCGGTCCAATTGGGCCGATGCGCGGTCGATAAGCGTCTGTTTTTCCTTCGCGGCGGTCGATCCGGGATCGCTTGGAATCGGGCGCACGATGCTCGGAACATTGCGGTACAACTCGATCGCGGGATCGAATTGGTTCTGATCGACCAGATCATCGCCTTTTTCAATGGCTTCCTGGGCTGCGTCGAGCATGTCGTTGATGATTTTCGCGACGCGTTTCTTGACCGCTTGCTTGCCTTCCTTGGCGGCTTTGGTCTGGGCGGCGAATTCGTCCGTGATGCCGTCGTAGAGCATCTCAGAACGCTTATACATCGCGATGGCGTCCGCAAACGCCTGGCTCATTTCCTGGGCTTCGGCTTCGCGCACAACCTTTTCGGCGGAGGCGATCATGCGGATGGCGGTTTCGCGCCGCTCCTCGCGTTCCTTGATGGCGATGCGGGTTTTGCTGATGAGCGCGGCGATGTCGTCGTTGGTTCGATCGTACTCAAGAGCGCTTTGGAAAGCGTTCAGGGCGTCCTCGAGATCGCGCTCTTTGTGTCCCGGCTTCGCGGCTTGGTCCAGCACGTTGCGGCCCAGATTCAGGTAATGCTCGGAAAGTTTCTTTTGGACTTGGGCGCGCCCTTCCCCGGAAAACTGGATGGCCTGCTGCCATTGCTCGACCGCGCGCGACGTTGCGCCGTAGGCGTAATAGATGTCCCCCAGCCGGTCATAGGCGGCCATGATGCCCGGATTCACCGTGGCGAAATTGGCATAGGTGCGATCGGCTTCGGGGATGTTGTGTCGCACCTGCAGCAGATATTCGATCTCGCCCACTAGGTACCACGTAATGGCCTCGGCGGACGGGGAGACGTCGGATGCGTCCTTGCCCGGCAGCAGCACGGTGTACCATACGTTGGCGACAGATTCGATGGCCGAGGTCATGAAGCCGCGGCTGGCCTGTTCGAGATAATCCGATGCGGCGGGCGCGAGGGCGAAGTCGGCCTTGATAAGACGTTCGGAATCGGCGAGCCGGGAACGGGTTTTGGCGAAGTACTCCTGCGGGCTGCGCACGAATTGCAGCCGATCGCTCTCGGGTTGAAACGAAAGCCGCTTGGATTTGTCTTCAACGATTTTTTCGATCTGTTTTTGCGTCATCGAGAACTCGGGGGCGTTTTCGAAACTGAACGGCAGGGCGAGGTCTGACACCAACGCCGCGAGGCCCCCCATGCGATAGGCGAAATAACTGCCGGTTCCGTAGCGCTTCGTGGCGCGCAGCAGCTGAATTTCGTTGCCGACGGAGGTGATGGCTTGGTCCGCCGTGTGCATCGCGGCCGACGGCCCCAACGCGGAAGGCCCGGCGTTCGCGCCGCGCATCACGTCCTCTTCGTACGAGACGTCCTCGGTCTTGAAGGCCTCCGGAATCGTTCGGCGGACCATCTGCAACCCCGTTATCGTGATGGCGCGCCGCGCCTTGGGGCCCCAGGCAAGCGCGTCGCCGCTCAGCAGAAACAGCGTCACTACGATCGCCAATGAAACTCTCACTCGTTTCGCGTGCATCATCGGTGTGAACCTCGTTGTCTCGCGCTTGCAAGACTGAAAACGCCGTTTCTCCGGAAAGCGCCTTCCCGGATCGCCGCATCAACCCGCCATATCCTTTAGGATTTATACGGAAACTCTGCCTGTAAATGCAACGTTTCGCCGGAGCCCGCAGACCGCCCGGCCGCCATTCCTCCCCGGTTCTTACCCCCGGGTTCCTCAGAAAATCAGTCCCAGATACCTGGGATCGTGCGGATAATAGCGGTAGCGCGGTTCGAATGGGACTCCCGCCGGGCGGTTGCTGCACCACGGCGGCGCGTTGAGAAGCGGGGTATTGTCGTAAACATTCCGGCGCGTCCATTCCATCAACTCTTGTGAATAGGGAATTTCCGGCGCGACGCTCGGCAGGCGCCGGAACTCCGCGTGGCCGTCCATGTACAACACATTGCCCCCCAGCGGCCAAATATGGTTGACAAAAGGCGCTCCGTTATCCGCCGCGACGCTGTCGTAGAGAACGGGGATGTCCTTTTCCGCAATGGCGTTGCGAGCCGGATCGTCCGCGTCTACCTGAAAAAACCGGGTGACGCCGTCGCGCACCCGGTAAAAGATGTCGCCGCCGCCAGGCCCATGCCCGCCGGGGACGAGGAGATCGTCCTTCATGAAATCAATTTCGCCCGCGTGCATGCGCCGATGGAGTTCGTTCCACAAAAACACCCCTTGCGCTTGCGTGATCACCGCGTACGGCAAATAGGTGTACATTTGGTTGGTCAGGCATTCGGGATCCGGCCGGGCTCCTTCGCCCAAGAGACGGCTCAGGGCTTCGGCGTTGCGCGGATCGGCGGCCACGGCCGGGTGGATGCGATCCCGGGTGAATGTGACATCGGTGAACCAAGGCGCATTCGGATCGGATTTGGGCCGTTCCGAGGCCCGGCAGTGAAATACGTTGAAATTGTCCACATAATCCGGGAAGAGAGCGCTCGGATCGCAGATGAAATTATTCCGCACAAGACGGCGCGCATCGCCAACGGCAGGCGCTTCGCCCCACGGCGCATTCGGCGCGCCCGGAGGATACACCCCCCGGTTCGTATCCGCGAACATGCGGAAAATGAGGCCCAACTGGCGCATGTTGTTCATGCAATGCGTG
>JAKJDA010000580.1 GCA_022706165.1 Candidatus Hydrogenedentota bacterium
AGGGGATGAAGGAAGAACCGGCCGACTTCATCCCCAAATTCCGAAGCTTGTTTGACGGCAGCATGCTCTGCGAGCTGAAAAGGGGAAATCACAGTACCGATCCGTCATGAGAGCGCCTGACTGAAGGCGTGGAACTGCGCGCTTTGAAACAGTCCGATCAGCGCGTTTGCGAGCGAGCCCTTCGCCTTTTTGTATTCCTCGAAGGCCTTTCCGGCCAGATAAAACGGCAAATACGCTCTGCCAGACAGGATTTTCGCGCTGATGAACTTCACGTCCCGATTCAATTCAAACGCAATCAGCGATTGCCCGCACCCGCTTCGCGCCCTGCGGACGAAAGAGAATACCGCCTCGCCGCACGCATCCGAAACGCCGTGCCCCGCGATGTACGCGCCGAAGCGATTGCCAAGCTCGATGGCCGAGCGGATGTACGCCGGCGTTGCGACCTGATGCGCGTTTTCGTCGTCATAGTACACGTGAAATCCGTAGAGGCATCGCCTTTCCTTCAGCAACCTGAACGCGTCCAGCGATTCCGCTCGTTGAAAGCCTTCCCCTGACACTTGAACGGACACCGCCGCGTTGTGAACCCCCTCGATGGACGCCGCCGCCGCGCCATCGATCAGCCCTGGCCGCGTTTTTATTAGAAACAGGCATTCGTCGAACTGCCGTGCGATGTCGCAGGAGACGGCGATGTCGGCGGCTCCATGGGGGCAGACGATGTAGCTGTAAATGCCCAGGTCCATCCCTTCCCGGACGCATCTCTCCAACTGGCCGATGGGGAGGGCGTCAGACTCGGAATCAAACACGAGAAGCCACGGAATCGGGACGCCCAGGTCGGTCTGCCACTTTTTCAGTTTCCCGGCGCCGTGGATGAGGCTGCTGTAACCGAGGTTCAGGCCGACTTTTTTGACCGTGTCGTTGTCCACTTCGGCCAGCATTTTCGAAACAAGCTGATAGTACGGATTTCTGGGCGTCGCGAGCATCTTCTGCGCCGCGATAAAAAACTCCGTCTGCTCTGAACTGGTCGAGAACATCAGGCCCAGATCGATCAGGTTTCGGATACTCCGTTTGGAGTTGCTTTTCATATCCTCTATGGCTTTGCTGACCGCGATGTCGATCGCCTGTCGGACGAGCCGGTGCTGCAGTTCCAAATCCATCAACCCCTTTGGCGCTTCAAACCCGCTTACAATCGCATTTTACCCGGAAAGTACAAACCGCTCTATTGACAATTCGCGTGTTCTGTCAAGTTTTTTGTCAGGCGGGGATTCTGTCTAGTTACCATTATACCCCTTCTGTGCTAGACTCGATTGCAGAAAGAGCATTGGAGGGAAATATGGTGAATAAGCTGATCACTTCGGCTGGATTGAAATTGGCATACAGCTATCTGAACTCCAATCCTGAGGAGAACATCCCGAAGCTGATGGATCTGGCGGATCGCTTTGCCGGCGAAACGCTGATGAAGGATCAGCGGGACGCGATGCGCAAGGTCATCGAGGACAAGGACAACAACTGGAACAAGCTGTTGTTCAGCCTGTG
The DNA here is from genome assembly GCA_022706165.1 of Candidatus Hydrogenedentota bacterium. GTDB lineage: Bacteria > Hydrogenedentota > Hydrogenedentia > Hydrogenedentales > SLHB01 > JAKJDA01. The sequence goes on from JAKJDA010000580.1 coordinate 1,534, forward strand.
GTCCGACGTTGACGCTGGCGTGCGCCGGGCGCTTTTCAACAACTTCATCATCAATGCGAACTTCATCGGCTGGCCGATCCAGGAGGCCAACCGGGCCAAGTACGGCTGCAACATCCCATGGGCGATTTTGATGGACCCGACGGCCGCGTGCAACCTCAAGTGCGTCGGCTGCTGGGCCGCCGAGTATGGCCATCATGCCTCCATGAGCTTTGAAATGCTGGACAGCATCGTTGAGCAGGGTAAGGAGC
>JAKJDA010000581.1 GCA_022706165.1 Candidatus Hydrogenedentota bacterium
CCGCCGATTCCGATACCCGTTCATCAACTGCACCCAGTGCGGACCGCGCTACACCATCTGCCTCGACGTACCCTATGACCGCGCTCGGACCACGATGCGCGCGTTTGCACTGTGCCCGGCGTGTGACCGCGAATATCGCGATCCGCAAAGCCGACGGTTCCACGCCGAGCCGATCGCGTGTCCGGCATGCGGGCCCCGTCTCCGCCTCATCGAAACGGGCAATCGCGAGCTCCGGGGTGACCCGATCGCGGAAGCAGCGCGCGTTCTACGAGACGGCCGGATCGTCGCGATCAAGGGCCTTGGCGGGTTCCATCTGGCGTGCGACGCCCGAAATCAATCAGCTGTGCAGCGACTTCGGCGGCGAAAACACCGCGAACAGAAACCGTTTGCGGTCATGTATTCGACGCTGGCGGCGATCGGATCGGACGTCGTCGTTCGCGAAAAAGAATTGGAATTGTTGCGCGATGTCGCGCGGCCGATCGTGCTGCTGCGGAAAGGCCGCGACGGGGCGGTGGCGGCGGCGGTTGCGCCGGGAAATCCGTGGATCGGGGTATTCCTGCCGTACACGCCCCTGCACGAATTGCTGCTGGCCGAGTTTGGCGGTCCGTTGGTCATGACGTCGGGCAACCGCAGCGACGAGCCGATTGCGATCCGCGACGATGAGGCCTGCGAGCGACTGCGCGAGATTGCCGATGCGTTCCTCCTGCATGATCGCGAGATTGCCAACCGGTGCGACGACTCCGTGGCCCGCGTGATCGCCGGCCATCCGGTATTGATCCGTCGGGCGCGAGGCTATGTGCCAGCACCCGTCGAAACGCCGGGGCAATTTCGGCAGCCCGTTCTGGGATGCGGCGCGCACCTGAAGAACGCGGTGTGCATCGGTCATGACGGCTTCGCCTGGCTGGGCCCGCACGTCGGAGATCTTGAAACGGACGAGACGTGCGGCGCGTACGAAGCCAGCATTGCCCACCTGGCCCGTATTCTCCGAGTGAGCCCGCAAGTGGCGGCGCACGATCTGCATCCAGACTATCACTCGACCCGGGTGGCGCTGAACATGCCGATCAAGCGACGCTTCGCCGTTCAGCATCATCACGCGCACATTGCCGCAGTGTGTGCGGAGTACGGCCTGCGAGTCCCCGTGTTGGGTTTGGCCTGGGACGGAACGGGCGCGGGGGCCGACGGAACCAGCTGGGGCGGCGAGCTTCTCCGGGTCGATGGACCTCGCTTCGAACGGCTGGCGACGTTTCGTCCGATTGCGCTGCCCGGGGGCGACGCGGCCATCCGCGACGTCTGGCGGATCGCCCTGGCGGCGATCGACGACGCATTCGGCGGGGAAGCGCCGGTCGACGGATTGCGCCTGTTCGACGCAATACCGCGCGAACACCTCGCGGCTGTGCGATCGCTGATCGCTCAAAGGACAAATGCGCCGCGGGCTCACGGCGTCGGGCGTTACTTCGACGCGGTCGGCGCTCTGCTCCTGTCGAAGGGCAGGTCGGCGTACGAGGGGCAGGTCGCGGTGGAATGCTCCGCACTCGGCATCGAACGCGACGCACCGCCGTTTGAGTTTGAAATCACGGCGGAATCGCCGCAGCAGGTAGATCTTCGAGCGATGTTTCGCGCGTTGGTGTTTTTGCTTCGGGAGAACTCCCCACCCGAGGAACTTGCGGGGCGTTTTCAGGCGACGCTGGTTCACGTGGCGGCGAGTCTTGTTCGCGACGCATTGAAGCGATTCGGGCGACTGCCGGTGATTCTGGGCGGTGGATGTTTTAAGAACGCGCAGC
>JAKJDA010000582.1:0-233 GCA_022706165.1 Candidatus Hydrogenedentota bacterium
GCAAAGACCTTGAAAGCATTGCCAATCTATACGCCTCGGATTACGAAGACATCGATGGATGGCGACACCAATACGTGCGTCGCGCGTACCAGTGGTTTTTCGATCGCTACAGCGCCCCCAACATGGCGCGGCAGATCCGGCATTGGGATTTCAGCGCCTACGAAGCCGGCGGCGCCGTGAAAGTGTTGCTGTATTGCCGGCTTTCGGGCGTGGCTGTGTCGGATCCGGCGGGG
>JAKJDA010000582.1:243-1778 GCA_022706165.1 Candidatus Hydrogenedentota bacterium
TTCCTCGCACCCCTGCTGGAGAAGTCTGGTTCACCTTCACCGCCGAAGACGGCGCGTGGCGCATCGCCACGACAACCCCCGCACTGCCGAATTTCCGCGACATCCTCGGCTTTTCGACCGGCCCCTTCGACAATTACGTTCTCGGCGCCGATGCACAGCAGTAGCGCGAACTCACACGGGCGAAACGTTGCGGAACATGAAATACGCCGCGCCGGCAAGACACAACCCCGCCCATAAATAGTCCCACTTGAGCTGCTCTTTCATATACACCAACGCGAATACCGCGAACACGCACATCGTGATGATCTCTTGCAGCACTTTGAGCTGCCCGAGCGAAAAGAAGTGATACCCGATGCGGTTGGCCGGCACCTGCAGACAATATTCGAGAAACGCCACCGCCCAACTCGCGACGATGACAATCAACAGCGGCTTGCCCTTGAGGTCCTTCAAATGGCCATACCAGGCATACGTCATGAACACGTTCGAACCAATCAACAGAGCAATCGTCGAAGCATTTCCCGCGTGCATAGCCAGCCCTTTTTCTTCGGTTTTCGTGTCCCCGCAATCAGTATCGTTCGCGTCCCGTCGTCCATTCACGGCCCGAGTAGTTGTATAAACGGCTGATCGTGAAGCTCTTGATCCGCACTGCCCCGCGCCAGACATCAACACGCTCGAGAAACTCGCCCCGGTCAAACGCTCCGCGCTGCACCAACCCCTCGATATACAGCCGCGCCTTCATCTCGTCTCCGCCCATGACGAGAAGACCGTCACGCCCCGCCAGCATGTCCCAACCGCCCCAAAGATCGTATTGGTTCCTCCGGCGATCGCCGAGATTCATGCAGTAGGCACGCGGTCGGCCAGGCCCATAGAACGCAAGCTGCGCGGTCATTTGATACCGATCGCTGAAAAGGAACGGGGCTCCGTCCTTTCCGCCAATGCCGATATGCTTGGCCAGAGCGGCCCCAAGCTCCGGCCCGCCCTTGAGTTCGTTCGTCGGGTCCTGACGCGGGGCGAAGCGCATTCCGAACAATTCCAGCCGGTCCGAGGAATCCGTCGTCCCATTCGAGCTGTTTGCGAAGGCATACACAGCGTCCAGCGACCGGGCCATCACCCCTACGGCGCACCCCAAAAACACCGCCGCCAAAAACGCCCAACGAGCCGCCCGGCCCCGTTCGCGCTGCGTCCAAACCCAGCCCAACGCGATCGCGGCGGCGGGGTATGCGGCAACGGGCCAGTTCGGCTCGGGCTTGTGCGTCAAAGACACCAGCGCATAAAACGCGAAAAGAACCCCAAAACAAAGCGTCACGTACAACGCGTTACGGTCGTCCTTCGCGCGCACGAGACACTGCCAAATCGCCCACAGATACATCCCGAATAGAACGGGCGAAACGATGCCGGCCTGCGCGCCGAAATAAACGCCGAGGCGTTCCATGGACCGCAGAGACAGTCCGGAATCGTCCGCGCCGATGCCAACCGTGTGGCGCCACGACGCCCAATCGTGCACCCAGTTCCAATACGCCACGCCTGACAGGCAC
>JAKJDA010000583.1 GCA_022706165.1 Candidatus Hydrogenedentota bacterium
CCGCCGCAACACGACGAATTGATTCAGCAGATCATCGAGCATGGATGCGTCATGTCACAATTTCCAATGGGGATGCGTCCGGATCGCGGCAATTTTCCCTATCGCAACCGCATTATCAGCGGCATGTCGCACGGCGCCCTCGTCGTCGAAGCGCCAACCTCGAGCGGCGCGCTCATTACGGCGCGCCAAGCAGCCGAACAAGGCCGCGAAGTTTTCGCGATCCCAGGACAGCTGGGCGTCGACAATAGCGAAGGTCCCCATTTGCTCATCCAAGAAGGGGCCAGGCTTGTGACGCGGGTGGAGGACATCCTCGGCGAATTTTCCGCTTCCCTGCAAAAAACGCCGCATGGCAACGATGCGAAGCCGCCGCAGCGAAATTCGGATCGACAGAAGCCGTCCCCATCACTGCCCGAAGTTCCCCACAGCGCGCCTCCAGAGCCTACGGTGAATCCGCCCGTCGCGCCCCCTAGCCGAAGCGCGACGACGCCGATCAATGACGCCCCCCAAGCCGCTCGCACGCTGAATGCCAATGTGTCCGCGTTGGAACGCCAAGTGCTTGCTTCGCTCTCGCCATCTGGATCGCATGTAGACGAGATCGCCAACTCATGCCGCCTATCTGTTTCGGATGCCCTGAGTTCATTGACCCTGCTCGAACTGAAAGGGCTCGTCCGACAATTCAGCGGCAAACGCTTCGCGCCGCGATGAACGCAAAGGACAGTCTGCGCGATCGCATCCGGCGCGGCGAGGAGATTCACGGCATTCCCGGACTTCTCCTCAGCGCGATCACGCCGCTGTATCGAACGGGAATGCGTATCCGGCTTCTTGGCGAACGTGTCCGCTGCGACGCCCGCGTCATCAGTTTCGGCAACATCACCACCGGCGGAACCGGCAAGACCCCGGCTGTCATCGAACGCGCGCAACAAGAAGTCGCCGCGGGGCGGCGCGTGGCCGTGTTGACGCGCGGCTACAAGGGACGCAAGCAGCGAAAGCGCGAGGTTGCGCTGCTAGACGCCGAAGACGCCGCGCTACAACCGGACGTGATCGGCGACGAACCCGCCCTCATTGCCCGCCGCGTGCCCGGGTTGGTGATTGCCCGATCGGCCGACCGCGTCATGGCGGCCTGCGACGCTATCCGAGACCGCGGCTGCGACACGCTCATTCTCGATGACGGTTTTCAGTATGTTCGCTTGGAACGAGACGAGAACATCGTATTGATCGATGCAACGAATCCTTTCGGCAATGGTCATCTCCTTCCGCGCGGAACGTTGCGCGAACCGATGCGCTCCTTACAGCGCGCCACCGCCATCATTCTGACGCACTGCGATCAAGCGCACGACGCGAACGCCCTCCGCGCAACGTTGAATCGCTATTGCCCCCAGGCATCCGTACGGACCACGCGTCATGCGCCCACGGGCTTGTGGAACGTAAACACGGGAGAGAAACATCCCATCGATGCAATACGGGGCCGAACCATCGCCGCCGCATGCGCGATCGGACGCCCCGAAGGTTTCTTCGCCACCTTGGAAGGCCTGGGCGCTCGTCTGGCGGAAAAGCACTCGTTTGGCGATCACGAATCCTTCGACCCATGCGCCCTCGGCGCGGGAAAATGGCTGGTCGTGACGGAAAAAGACGCCATGCGTTTTCGCCATCCTCCCCTCCACACATACGCCCTATCCATGGAACTCCAAGACTGGCCTCTCCTCTGATACACGCTTTTCCACTTCTTTCTGCCCTCATGACGCGCCGCCACAGTTCCGATTCGTCAT
>JAKJDA010000584.1 GCA_022706165.1 Candidatus Hydrogenedentota bacterium
GGCCTGCGCATACCGCGCGGCGTCGAGGGCGTCCACGCCCTCGTAGTAATACTTCATCCACAAGGTCAATTCCGCATGCGCCGACGCCGCACAAACGCCGATCGCCGCAAGCGCCGACAGGAACACAACCGTGAACGGTGTACGCATGGCCCATCCCCTCCAGGTTCGCCGAACACACGCACGAAGCCCCTCTCGCCTGGCCTCGCCGCACCGTCCGGTCATTTCTTCCAAAAACCGCCCATCGCGAGCCAAACCCTTCCGCCACAGAATAGTCCGCGCGCAAAAGACTGTCAACACGGCGCTTCCCCCGCGCCTGCCTGATTGCGCGCGGGCAACGGCATGAGGTATAACAACCCACCATGTCCAGCGTGAACGCTGGGCCGTGTTTCCGAAAACGCCCGTGCTTGTGTGCCGCTTCACCCAAAAGGAAATCGACGCCGTGACGCCACGCGAACGTTTTGTCAAAGCCTTGACCTTCGACCGGCCCGACCGCGCCCCGCGCGACTTGTGGGCCTTGGCAGGAATCGGAATGTTCCGGCAAGCGGAATTCGACCAATTGCTGCAACGTTATCCGCTCGACTTGACCAACGTCGGCTCGCCATTCCCCAAGTCGCCGCGCGTTCAAGGCGCGCCCTCCACGAAGGGAATCTACATCGACGAATGGGGCACGGAATGGGTCTCCGCCGAAGACGGCGTCATCGGCGAAGTGAAAAATCCGATCCTGGCGGATTGGGACAAGCTGGCCGATTGGCAGCCGCCGCACGAATTGATCGATGGCGCGGATTGGGACGCCTTCAACCGCAAATGCGAAGCGACCGACGTCTTTCGCATGGCGGGCGGCGAGGTCCGGCCGTTCGAGCGCATGCAGTTTTTGCGCGGCACGGAAAACATTCTGCTGGACGTCGCGTTTCAGTCGCCGGAATTTTTCGAGCTGCGCGATCGCATCCACGCGTGGAACGTGCGCTATTTCGAGGGGCTTGCAAAATCGAAGGTCGACGCCTTCTTCATGATGGACGACTGGGGGTCGCAGACAAGCCTGCTGATCTCGCCGGATATGTGGCGCGAACTGTTCAAACCCCTCTACAAAGAGTACTGCGACATCGCGCATGCAAACGGCAAGTTCTTCATGATGCACTCCGACGGCTACACGGAATCGATCATTCCCGATCTGATCGAGATCGGCGTGAACGCCCTGAACACGCAGATATTCTGCATGAACATCGAAGAACTCGCGAAACAGTTCAAGGGAAAAATCACGTTCTACGGCGAGATCGACCGCCAAAACATCCTGCCGTTCGGCACGCCCGACGACGTGCGCGCCGCGGTCCGCCGTGTCCGCGCCGCACTCGACGACGGCACGGGCGGCTGCATCGCCCAGTGCGAATGGGGCAACACCGATCCCCGCGAAAATATCGAAGCCGTGTTCGAGACGTGGATGGAATGAAATAAGCAAGCGGGGGAAACCTCTTTGGAAAAAAGGTTTCCCCCGCTCCCCCTTCCAGAAACTTTTGTGTGCTGCGCAACCTACGCGCGAAGCGCCAACAAACGTTCTTGGGAAGGGGCGTGGGGATCCCTTCTTTCAAGAAGGCTTTCCTCAAATTCCCCAAGAGGACCAAAACATGGTCGTGATGGAGAAATGCCGACGACGGCTTGGGCCGGGCGTCGAGTTCCACTGTGAGGCGTTTCGCGCGCCGAGCGGGTCGCAGATTGCCTTGTGGGGACCGAGCGGCTGCGGCAAG
>JAKJDA010000585.1 GCA_022706165.1 Candidatus Hydrogenedentota bacterium
CGAAGGTATCCACGAGCACCGAAACGGGCTCGGGGTAGCCGATGGCGTAGGCCAGTTGCACTTCGCACCGGCGCGCCAGTTTCGCGGCGATGATGTTCTTCGCCACGTAGCGGGCCATGTACGCCGCGCTGCGGTCCACCTTGGAGGGGTCCTTGCCGGAGAACGCGCCGCCGCCGTGACGGCCCATGCCGCCATACGTGTCGACGATGATCTTCCGGCCGGTCACGCCGCAGTCGCCCTGCGGTCCGCCGACGACGAAACGGCCGGTCGGATTGACGAGAAACCGGGTCTTCTTGTCCACCATCCGGGCCGGGATCTCCTTCTTGATGAGCACATCAATGATCGCCTGGCTCAGCTTCTTGTGCGAGATATCCGGCGCGTGCTGCGTGGAGATGACCACGGTGTCCACGCGGACGGGCTTGTTGTCCTCGTAAAGGATCGTCACCTGCGACTTGCCATCCGGACGAAGGAAGGGAAGCGCGCCTGAGCGGCGGTGTTTTGCGAGCGCGCGGGTCAGCCGATGCGCCAGCATGATCGGCATCGGCATCAGCTCGCGCGTCTCATTGCACGCGTAGCCGAACATCATGCCCTGGTCGCCGGCGCCCTGTTCCGCCGTGGCCTTGCCTTCGGCCTTCTTCGCGTCCACGCCCTGCGAGATGTCCGGCGACTGCTTGTCGAGCGCCACGAGCACGGCGCAGGTATTGCCGTCGAACCCGATCTCGGACTTGTCGTAGCCGATCCGTTTCACCTTGTCGCGAACGAGGTCGGCGTAGGGGATTTCCGCGCGGGTCGTGATTTCGCCGGCGACGACGACCATGCCGGTTTTCGCCAGCGCCTCGCAGGCGACCCGGCTTCTCTTGTCCTGCTTGAGAGCGGCATCGAGGACCGTATCCGAAACGCCGTCGCACAACTTGTCCGGGTGACCTTCCGTGACGGATTCGGAGGTGAAAAGAAACGCTCGCTGTGACATGTGAATGACTCCTTCTTCTGTAATGATCGGCGGGATAATGTGCCGCGTTCAGCCCGCCAGTTCAAGTATTTCCGGGGAAACCCTCTCGGTGAGGCTCCGGCACAGGGCCATCACTTCGGTCGCGGTTTCGCACATCAAAACCTTCTTCGCCAGGTCCTCGGCATCGGCGAAGCGCAGGTTGCGCACCGCCTGCTTGACGAGGGGGATTGCCGTCGGGCTCATGCTGAACTCGTCGAGCCCCATCCCCATCAGCAGCGGCGCCATGACCGGGTTGCTGGCGACCTCGCCGCAGATGCCGACCCATATCCCGTGATCGTGTCCGACATCAATCGTGTTCTTGATGAGCCGGATGATCGCGGGGTGCGTGGGCTCGTAGAGGTAGGCCACGCGCTCGTTTACGCGGTCCACCGCCAGGGTGTACTGGACGAGGTCGTTCGTCCCGAGGCTGAAGAAGCTCACGTGCGGGGCGATGAGGTTGGCGGTCAGGGCCGCGGACGGGACCTCGATCATCACGCCGACCTCGAGTTCCTCGTTGAAGGGGAGCGCCTGCTTCCGCAGCTCCGCCTTGCATTCCTCGAGCAACTCGTTGGCGCGGATGACCTCGCCGACATTGCTGACCATGGGGTACATCAGCTTGACGTTCTCGTGCACGCTGGCCCGCAGGATCGCGCGCAACTGCGTCTTGAAAATGTCCGGCTGCGCGAGGCAGAAACGGATGGCGCGCCAGCCCATGAACGGATTGAGCTCGGCGGGCGTCTTGA
>JAKJDA010000586.1:0-1456 GCA_022706165.1 Candidatus Hydrogenedentota bacterium
CCGGTCGGCTATTATCTCCAAAGCGACTTGGAGCGCATCCCGGATTCGGTGAAAGCGTTGATTTTGGTGAATCCTTATGTCGTTTCAAGGCGTTTTCGTCTCGATATCGATCGCTTGTATGGACGAGGCGTAACCGTCGTGTGGACGTATGCGCCGGGCGTGGCTGGACCGGATGAAATCGATTGGGGCCGCATCGGCTCCATCACGGGAATCGCCGCCGCGTCGCGCATGGATGCCGCGCCGCTCCATGTAGTGGCCGCGCCTGTCGCCGACGAGATTGATTTTGGGGCGCTGGATGGATTGCCGCGCGTCGTCATCGCCGACGAACAGGCGCATCCTCTAGCACGGTATGCCGATTCCGGGGAAATCGCTATTGCGGCGGCGCCGTGGCGCGGCGGAACTTCGGTATTTTCGGCCGTCCCAAGAATTCCGGTCGGTTTGCTGCGGTGGATATGCGCGCGCGCCGGGGCGAGTTTCTACCGCAGCACGCCGGGGCATGTCGCCGTGGCAGGGCCGTATCTCGTGGTCCATGCGGAGAAGACCGGCCGCCTCGCGCTGAGTTGGCCCTCCCCGTTCCGGGTCGCGGACCGCCTCCTCCCCGCTCGCATTGGATCCATTTCGGTCGAGGATGGTTCATTTGTGGACGAACTGCTCGCCGGAACGACGGCGGTGTATATCTGCGAATAGACGAAGTCTTGTCGGTCTCGGTCCTGTGAATCTTGTGAAAGACTCCGTCACGTGCGCGTTGAACCTTCAGACCTCGTGGGATAGACTGAGGAAACGGGACGTGTCTGGCGTTCCCCATTTGTGCACACGCAACGGACGGACTCGATGCTTGAGATCAGCGTTGTCATACCCGCCAAAGACCATCGCCCCCAACTGGCGGCGCTGTTGGATAGTCTGCGCGAAGAGAGCCAGCGGGGTTTTCTGCGCGAAGTGATCGTGGTGGATGACGGATCGGACCCGCCGCTTGCTCCGGTCGTAGAAGCCAGAGGCGCGCGCTGCATCCGGCTGGAACAGAACCAAGGCCCTGCGCACGGAAGAAACGTCGGCGCGCGCGAAGCCGTGGGGGATGTTCTGTTTTTTATGGATGCGGACGTGCTTTGCCCTCCTGGCGCCGTCGAGAAAGCCCACGCGGTCCTCGCCCAGAACCCCGACACGGCGGCTGTCTCGTTCATGAACCAGGCGTTCGTCGAGCGCGACAACACTTTCCAGAATTATGGAGCGGCGATCGAGCGTTTTTGGTTCGAATCATTTTTTGGAGACGACGAGGATGTCGCCCCCATTTCCGGGTTTATGACGCGCTGCGGCGCGATTCGGAAGGATGCCTTCTGGGCGTTGGAAGGATTCGACGAGACCTACCGGACCAACGCGCACGAAGACTACGATTTCGGCAAGCGGCTTGGCGTTCGTTTCAAATCCGTGATGACTCGGGAGCCTGTTTTTCACCACGACT
>JAKJDA010000586.1:1480-1729 GCA_022706165.1 Candidatus Hydrogenedentota bacterium
CCTCGCTGCGCCGTCTGATTCGGAATTATTGGGTCCGGATCACGTTATTCGTTCCTTACTACCTCGAACGGCGTCCGGCGTTGGACAAGGCCCAGATATCCCGAAAGGAAGCCTTTCTCCGCCTACTGGGCTTGCTGGCTCCCGGATTTTTTCTGCTCGCTCTTCTTCCCGCGCCCGCAAAGCTGCTGTGGGGATTGGCGGGGGCGGGTTCCCTGGCGGCATATGGCTTCTATACGCGACGTTTTCTTC
>JAKJDA010000587.1 GCA_022706165.1 Candidatus Hydrogenedentota bacterium
GCCGAAGTCCGCAATCGCCCCTGCCGCATCAGGCACGCCCGAACCGTCCCACCCGGGGTCGCCGTTGCTGCTCCAGTTTCCGTTGCCCCCGAACCAGAGCGATGCCTGCGCGGGCGTTGGCGCCAGCACCGGCGCCGCCACAAGCGCGAAGGCGCAACCAGTGAGGACGAATGCTCTCGCCGTCGCCCCGAGTTTCCGGATCGTTCCTGTCCCTGCAGTGTTGCGTTTCATGTTCTCCTCCTGTCCAAGTGTCACAATTCTGTTACGATGCCTCAAGCCAGCAGTATTCATCTTTCTCGTTCCTTTCCTTAAGTGACCTGCAAGACTCGTCTTCCGGGTCCCCCGTCACCTTTCCTCTCACCGACACAGATACACATTGCCCTCGCCTCCCTAACAAAGAATTATACGGCGATGGCGGGTTTTCCGCAATTAGTGTAAGCGCAAAGTTTATCACGAAATGCGCATACCCCTGGATGGTTCTCTGGCGCACGCACTTCCTGCGCAGTCTCCGATGCCGATGCGATCCAACGCGCGAAGGTGTCGCATCGCGGATCCTCAACAGTCACGACTTTCCTGTTGCATCGCAGGGCGGTTTCGGCAATGCTAACATAAACATGATATAAATGTCGAAAGGCGCATCGCCCCCACAGTCGACCTTTGTGCCCCAGACATCGGGACTTGCAGGAGAACATCAAATGGAACGTCGAATTGCGATCATGACCCGCGGCGACACGGCGTGCGTGGAGACGATCCGAGGGATTCGCCGATATGCCGCCCGGCGGGCGGGGTGGATATTGCGGGCCGCGGACGCCAAAACGGGCCTCTCGCGCCTGAAACGCATCCTGAAGTGGCAACCGGATGCCATGATCTTCGCCGGGCGCTACGACTGGACATTTAAGAAGATTCGCGCTGCCGTGGCAGGCCCGGTGATATGCACCCATCGACCGGACTATGACACGCCCACTGTCTGCGTGGATCACCGCGCGGTGGGCAGGCTTCTTGCCTCGCACCTTCTTGAGACGGGTCTGCGGCACCTGGCCTACTTCCAACAGCACCCCCTGAGCTTCGACATCCAGTGCGCCGAAGGCTTCGCAAAGCGGGTCGAGGAAGCCGGGCTGGTCCCCATCATGGTGCCTCCGCTGGACACTAAGCATGAGGCGAGGGAAATCGACGACAGCGTCTACCTTTGCGTTATCGGCAAACTGCCAAAGCCTATCGGCATCGCTACCTGCTGCGATGAAAACGCGCTTAGGATCAGTGACGTATGTGCGTCCAACGGTGTGGCCATTCCCGACGACGTCGTACTCGTGGGCGTGGGTAACGAACGGCGTTTCTGCGAGGCATGCACGCCGACGCTGTCGAGTGTGGCCGTGCCGTACGATGAGATCGGTTATCGCGCGGCCGAACTTGTCGATAAGGGATTCAGGGGCAAGAAGCTGCCGCGCCGCGCAATCCTTTTTCCGCCCATCGGCGTCGTGGAGCGGGGCTCGTGCGACATCTTGGCTACAGTGCAAGATCCGCTCGTCGCCAAGGCGATGCGATTCTTACAGGAGCATCTGGACGATCAGGTCGCCGTGGAAGATCTCCTTGACTACCTGATGGTTTCCCGCAGGAAGTTGGAAATGCGGTTTCGGGAAATCCGTGGCCGAACGCCCCGGGTGGAGCTTGAGCGAATGCGCGTGTCGCGCGCCAAGCGCTTGCTGGCGGAGACGTCCCTGG
>JAKJDA010000588.1 GCA_022706165.1 Candidatus Hydrogenedentota bacterium
ATGGCAGACCTTTCAAGGAGATGCGTTGGGGCTGGGTGCTAGGGAATTGCGAATTGCAATCGCGAACGAACACGGGAAAGTGAACGGTGGAGGCCAAAAAGAGAAGGGAGACAAGAAAACAACTCCCGTTTCCCGCCTCCCGTCTCCCGTTCCGTGATTTATAACCCAAAAAGAATTGACAACACGAAATGCGCCTTCGCGAATGCACTAAATCGCGAGGCGGCGGATTGGGAAAATTTGTTTTTAATATGTAGTCTGAAGTGCAGTTCATTGTCAATCTTTGCAAAAAAGCGACATGGCAGGAACTCACGTTTAAAGACGGCGCCGAGTATAAACAATGGAAACCGACAAGGCAAGAGCTAAAAAACAATTTTCCCGCGCGAAGTGCATAATGCAGCGCACGATTCCGACTTGGAAGGCCACAACGCCCCGGAATCCGCCGCCCGCATGAAAATGCGCGAGTTCTGGACACCCCGGCACCCGGTGTGCTAAAATGCGCGCTTTCGTAATTCGCGTCGCGAAGGCGGCGCAACCCCCAATTTCTCTTTATGGTAACGGCAAGGACAAATGATGCATGCGTGGAGGGCTTCAGCCCGGCGCTGCGGCTGCGCTTCCTGTATTCCGACGTGTCGGAAACTGCATTCACGCTGCAGGAGCAACACGGCAACGATATGCAGTCGGCCGGCGTCCTGGCGCGCGCACTCGCAGGCATCGCAATCGTCGGCATCGACCTGGGCGACCAGGATGAGCTGATAACGCTGCACGCCGAAATGGACGACGGGGTGCTGGGCTACCTAGTCGAAATGTCGGGGCGCGGCAGACTGCGCGGCTACACTTACCTCAAAGACCCCGGCGCGCCGCCACCCCCCGCCGGGGAGGACGGTCGGCAGGAAGATCCGCCCGGCCCCGTACACGTCAAGCTCACCAGGGCGCATGAATCAGGCCGCGTCAGATCGCAAATGTCGTTCGCGGCATCGCCGCCAACCGAAATGACGGTGTTCAACGAGCTCTACAACTCATCGCTGCAAGTCCCCACATGCCTGCGGCTGTCCGCCACTTTTATAGACGGGCGTATCGACCGCGCAAGGGCGCTGGCGGTGCAGAAGATGCCCGATGCGCGCAAGTCGCATTTTAAACGTGTATGCAACCTCTTCGAGGACGGCACCGTGCAGGAGCAGCTCGAGATCGACGCGTCGCTCCCGACGTTGCGCGAAATTTTCAACATCCCCGACCTCATGACGGGGCCCACGCGCGCGCTGCAGTTCGGCTGCACGTGCTCCCAGGCCGTGGCCGACCGCTCTTTTTCGTCGCGCCCCAAGCCGGAGCTCGAAGCGATGGCGCGCATGGAACGCAACCATGAATTCCGCTGCCACATGTGTGGCAGTGTGTACACTGTGACACATGAAAGCATAGCCCGGTTCGCGCTGGAGGCAAAGCCATAACCACACGCGGACCCCGCCGTTACATCCACCACTCAACAACACGAAGCAAACAATGCCTATCCAATACCTCCGCGGGTGCCCCGCATATCCAGAGTTCCGTGTCCGCCAACTCCAAGACGCAATCTCCGCCAAAACCGGCTTCAAAGTTTCCGTCCGGGCAAACTTCATTTACCTGATCAATCTGGCCGGGCCGCTGGACGAACAGGAGACCGCCCGCGCCTGCGAGCTCCTCGGGGCAACGCCGCAAACCGAAA
>JAKJDA010000589.1 GCA_022706165.1 Candidatus Hydrogenedentota bacterium
TTGGGATTGGGCAATGCCGAAACGGCGCGACAGTCCTACGAAACCTTGCAACGCGACCCCGCACTGGCCCCCTTTGCCTGTCTCGGACTCGCGCAAGTCGCTATCGCAACGGCTCAGTGGGAGACCGCCATCCATCAGCTCAAGACGGCATTGGCCGCGAAACCGCGCTTTGACGACGCAAACCGCCTTCTGGACGAGACCAACAAAATCCTGCAGGGATCTTCCCCAGAACGACTTCACGAAGTCTCCGCCGAGATCCTCGCAACCCGCGACATCCCCGATCCTTGGCTGGATGAATTAGCCGCATTCGCATACGATCCCGTCAATCTGCTCGATACCGCCCTGCGCCTCCTTGCCGAGGGCCGAGTTGACCAAGCCCAGACCCTGGCAGAAAGAGCCATATCCCTGGAGACCCACAAAAACGCCGACTATTACTACGCGCTCGGCAACTGGCGCAACCGTACAAGCGCCCCCGAAAATGCCGTGCAGGCCTACCAACAGGCCATAGAGCAAAATCCCTTCCACGACGATGCTCGCATCTCCTGCGCCGAAACGCTCCGCCTGATCGGGCGCTTTGACGAAGCCGCCTCCCACTTCCAGAACGTCGTCAACCGAAGACCAGACGACGCGCTCCTGCGCGTGAACCTCGGTTTCACCCTCAAACTAGGAGGTCGTCACGCCGAGGCGCTGGAAGAATTCCGAAAAGCGGAAGCCATTTCCCCAGACGACTATTTCGTGAACATCAATTTGGCCAAGGTGCTCATCGCGCTGCATCGTCCCGAAGAAGCAATGCCCTACTTCGAAAAAGCCCGCGCGGCCCAGCCGGAAAGCCCCGACCCCTACGCCTCGCTTGCCAACGCCTACCTCGCCGCAGGAAACCTAGACGATGCCCGAGCGCAATTGGACAAGCTCCTTGCCATGGCCCCGCATCATCCCGCCATCCAACAACTCCAACGTCAACTCCAAGAACATCCATCCCAACCATAATCAAACAGCCTCGTTTTTCATCAGGGTTCCCCCCGCTGCGAATTGCGACCGCCCCACAACATCAGGAGACGTGAGACATGACCAAGTTGTTCGAGAAACCCGTCCGGCAAGATTGGGAGGGCTTTGTGCGCTGCATCGGGCGCGAGGGAACCCCGGAGCGAGTTCATGGCATCGAGCTGTTTCTCGACGGCGAGGCGCAGGACGCAATCTGCGCGCGGTTTAGCCTGGACGACGGCCTGAACCCAGCGGACCGCGCGTATCCGCTCGAACGGCAGATACGACTGCAGCGTTTTCTTGGCTATGACTATGTGGGGGCGGGCGTTCAGGGCGTAGAAATGTCGCTGCTGACGCCGCGCATCACGGAGGACGCCGACAGCGGTCTCAAGCGCGAGCGCGGCCGGGGGTTTCTCGAGACCGGAGCCGGTCCGATCACAAGCTGGGAAACCTTCGAGGCCTATCCATGGCCCGACCCGGCGAAGGCCGATACGTGGATGCTCGAATGGTTCCACCAGCACCTGCCCGACGACATGTGCCTAGTCGCCGGCGGAGGGCAGTTCGCGGAGTTCCTGAGCTGGCTGATGGGCTACGAAACGCTCTGCATCGCCCTATGCGAACAGCCCGACCTGGTCGCGGCGGTGCGCGACCGCATCTGGGAAACCGACCGGGCGATACTGGACATC
>JAKJDA010000058.1:0-3200 GCA_022706165.1 Candidatus Hydrogenedentota bacterium
CCGCCTCGGGACCTTCATAGGTCGCTTCGAGTTGGGCGTCGGTCCACTTCTGGCCGAGGAAACCGGGGCAGTCTTCGGTGATGCCATAGCCGCCCATGAGGCTGACCGCCTCGCGCAGCATCGTGGCCCCGTGTCCGGTGTTCCAGAGCTTGACCGCCGGGCACAAAACGTTGGCCTGCGCGTCGAGGAGCATGAAGCGCACCAACGGGTCGGCTTCGAGCGCGGCATAGCGGTCGGCGTCCCGTTCGGTTTCGGGTTGGTCGGACAACTCGAGAAATTCGAGGGCGTCTTTCTGGACGCGCTTCAGCGCCTTCATCGCGCCCCAGCCTCCGCTGATGCCCTGCGCGGCGAGCATTTGGTTCTTCTGCTTCTCCAACGGGTCGAGTTCATCGAACAGGCGCGCGGTCGCGAACCCGAGCGACGAGGCCGCCTCGCCGGTGGCCCAGACATCGGCCAATCGATGGAGCGCGTCTTCGCGTTGTTGCAAGCCCACGTCGTAGCGCGGCGTGCCGGGATTGGCGGCGCTGCCCCCGCGGAAGCGGCTGCGTTGGTAGCGGATAACCGGTTCGACGGCGGAAAGGAGCTTCGCCGCCGTCATGAGGCCGACGGGCACGCGGGTCCGTCGGAACACGGCTTCTATGGCTTCGCCGTGCGTCACGTTCGGCACGATGACGCCGTCTTGAACCGTGTATCCGCCGACGATGCGACTGGCCGGCACGCGCAGGCTGAACACGGGATCGCGCGTCGAGGAAAGTTGATGGACCAACTTGAGGGTCGGCGCGCCACGATCGAAGGCGCCGGGATCGCTCTCTTCCAAAATGACAATGCAACTGCCTTTGATGCGCGCGTCGTCCGACTCGACCGCAGCGGTGACGAAGGTGGCGAAGTCCATATTCGTGATGAAACGGCCTCGCTTCTCGATTTGAAGCATAGGCTCCTGGCCTTCTTCCCACGCGGCGATGCGCATCTTGCCGCAGAGCATGCCGGTCTCGACGCCCACATAGGGCAACGGTTCCGTCAAGGCAAAGGCCCCGCGCCGGCGTTCGCCGTTCGCGTTGCAGGCCAGATTCAGGTATGCGTCGCGCTGCTCGGGCGTCCCGCACTCGTGAATGGGAGCCAACGCAAGGTTGTTGGCCAGACAGCACGTCGCCGCGCCGCCGTCCACCCACGCCAACTCAAACGCGACCACGGCCGACGCCATGTTCTTGGGGCCCTCGACGAAGCCTCCCCGGTCGGGGTCAAGAAACACCGCCGACACGCCGGACTCGTCGAATGCCTTCAGGAGTGCGGCTTTGGCCTCGGTCCATTCGTGGGTGTTGCGTCCGCCGTCGGCCACGAGCCGCGCCACCGGGCCGCGCGCCACGGCTCGCGTCGCTTGGATAAGCATCTGCAGGTCGTACCGGTCGGCGAAACGCCATAGAATTTGCCGGACATCATCGCCCGGCAAGGTGCGCAATGCAGCGGCATCTTTTTCTGCGGTTTCCATTGAGCAAGTCTCCCCAGCCCGTTCCGGGACGCTGCGCCATGACAAGGCGCGCCAAGAAAAAATCGCGGTTTTACGGCGTTTCGGAAATGGAGCCGCCGATTGGGCGCAAGGCGGCCGTTCCTACAATGCGCCGTGCTAAAGACCGGTTGCGAAAAACGCCTTCGGCAAGCATCGCATCCTCGGAACGTCCGAAGACAGAGGATTGTACCGTGAGTTCCGCTCCCCAGTCAAAAATGGGGCCGGCCCATTTGGTCCTGAGGCATCCGGTTTCCGTTCTTTTCCTTTGTTCTTTTGAAACCGCCCGCAGGGCTTTGGTATACTCCGCGCATGAAGCATGAATTTGCGTATGAGAGAGGCGTTGCGCCATCTGTAGAGACAAACGGGTGGACGGTGGCGTGCATGGAGACGCTGGCCGTCGCCGGAGCCGTGGCGCTGGGCGCGCTGATTAAACTGCCCTTGCCGTTCACGCCGGTGCCGCTGACCTTGCAGACCTTGCCGGTTCTGTTGGCGGCGTTTGCCGTCGGCCCGCGCCGTGCCATGGCGGGACTGCTCCTGTACATGGCGGCAGGGTACGCAGGCGCGCCGATCTTCGCCCTCAGCTTTGGGGCGACCTTCGGGTACATCGCGGGGTTCGTGATGGCGCCGTGGATGGTTGCCCGGTTCCGCAACGCAGCCGTGGGCATCGCGGCGGGTCAAGCGGTCATCTACCTATGCGGCGCGGCATGGCTCTCGCTGTGGCTGCACGTGTCGGCGGTACACGCGATCATGATTGGCGTGGCGCCGTTCCTGGCGGGAGACCTGCTGAAGGGAGCCGTGGCGTACAAGCTCGTCCCGCATATCCGGCAGTCCTAAAACGACGCACGCACACGGATAGCCGGCATTCTCCCGAAGCGCTCCGTCATTGAGCAGACAAGGATTCGCTTTTCCCAAACAGCCACGCTTTCCACCATGGCGCTGGCCTTGGTTTGCCGCCTTTTCGCAGAGGCTTCAGCCGTTCCCCATGCAACGGAGCCTCCGGTTTTTGAGGTGCATCCGAAAGACTCGTTGCCGGTCCGGCGCTGGTCTCTGGCTTGGCAGGAATCGCGGGTTCCTCAGGGCGGAGCGAGGAGGGCGGTCGTGGCGAAACGTCTTCGAGTTCGTCGTCCTCTCCTGTTGCCGCCGTGGCGGGGTTGGCGCTCCATTCGATGCCTTCGGGACGATACGGGAAATTGGACTCGCTCCAATCGTGCGGCCAACCTGCCCATGTGACGCTTCCGTCCATCCACACGACATTGCTGCCGCCGGGTATGTGATTGATGGATTCGGGATGCCATCCCAAATAGGTTTTCCCTTGGCCTTTGTCCGACGAAATGTAAATGTCCCACATCAACGGAGCTTTGGGCGTGGGCTCTTCCGGCGGCGCAAGACGCAACGGGGCCGCCGTGTAGGCGCCGAGGTAATCATAGCTGCACCGGAGACTGCGGGTGCTGCCCAACGTGTCCGTGAGAGTCGAGGGAAGCCCTTCCTTTTGTGCGGATGCCAGTTCACTCAGGTTAAGGGGACTGGAGTCAGAAGGACAGATGAAGAGCTGCACCGGAACGTATTCTGCCGTGAGAAGACGCAGGCAGTCTGCATTGTTCCCGCCGCCGCTCCATGGAAGGCTTCCGTTGTTCTCCTGCGCATAGAGGCGCAGCGACATTCCGAGTTGCGACAGATTCGCCGCACAGGACGCGCG
>JAKJDA010000058.1:3267-5675 GCA_022706165.1 Candidatus Hydrogenedentota bacterium
CCGCCGCAAGCACCCCGATGATCGCGATCACGCCGCTCAATTCGATCAGGGTATAGCCCAGGACACGCCGGCGGTTCATCGTTTCTCCTCCCAACGGACGATGGAGACGGTCTTCGCGGAAACGGCGATTTCCGCTTCGATGGTCGCGCGCGCGGTGACGATGTCGTCGGGCTGGCATTCGCCGATCGCCACAAGCCGATAGTGGCTTGCCGGAAGCGGTTGCGCCGTGACACGGAAACGCCCTTCGCCCAAAGCCGTCGCGGCATCGCCTATGTCAAAACGTCCGGCGCTGTGAAATCGCGCGATGGCGCTATCAATCCCCGCCTCAGCAAGGTGACGCGCGACGACCTGCCGTTCCCATTGTCGTTCTTCGCTCCAACGTCGATCGGTCAGCGCCAAGGCGCCCGCCGCGACGGCGCTCACAATCAGCAAGAAGGTGATCGCAATGATGAGCGCGCTGCCGCTGTTCTGCGTGTTCATCGTGCTAGACTCCTCTCTTCAACGGAACGACGCGCATCGTGGCCGTTACCGTATGAATGTTCTCGGCGCGTTGCACCCGGCCTTGTCGCTCTATCGCAAAGCGCATGGCAAAACGCCCTGAGCTCGATCGCTCAAAGGAAAGGCTCTTGAACGGCGTCAGCGACGCGGTCGAGCGGACAAGCTCCGTGGCGTTGCCGGCAACCGCATACTCGCTTCGGAACAATCGATGGCTTGCGGCGTCGCGTGCGAACACAACGTACTGCCGCGCGTGACGGCGCTCCTCATCCGGCGGCACTTCGAGGATCAACGTGTCCGTGCCCGCGGCGTATGGCCCGATCGCATCGCCCACTCCCACCGCGGCGCGCACCGTCCGCACAAAATCATCCGTTAACCATTGCGTCGACTGACTGCTCGACGCCACGCCGTCGTTCAACGCGCGCACCCGGATCGTCGAGATATACGCGCTCGTGCAGAGATTCAGCAGCCCGCACAGCAACGCGCAGTAGACGAGCATCTCTATGAGGGTATAACCCGTGTTTCCGGGCGCCGCGCGATGTCCGTTCCTGTCCATCACGCACCTCCCCTGTCTGCGATCAGCGTATGCAACGATTTCGCGATCCGGCGGCCCTTGTCGCCTTTCCACGCGATATGCACGCACACTTCCTTGAGGCCAGGCGTTCCATCGGGCGCCGGCTGAATCGTCAGTGACGGTTGAACATCGACCAAACGATCGAGGCCTTCCGGTGCGTGTATGAACGCCGCGTTTTGCCGGTCCGACAATTCGCTGAATTTCATTGCGCGCAGGGCTTCGATTTCATTTTGCAATGCCGTAGTCACGGCCTGCGTTTCGATAAACACACGCGAACTCGCAAGGGAGTGCTGCATCATCTGAATCGTGGCAAACACCCCGCTGGTCACGATGGCGATGGCTGCGATCATTTCGAGTAAAGAGAAGCCGGAAGAGGAGGATTTTAACGCAGAGGCGCAGAGGCGCGGAGAAAGAGGAGAAGGAAGGATTCTCTTGGCCGCAGATCGACACAGATGAACACAGATAAGAGTTTCTTTTTCTCTGCGCCTCTGCGCCTCTGCGTTAAAAGTCTTCATCTTCTATCCCTCCGCCGCCGGCAGCACGCGTTGCAGCTCCTCGACCGTTGTGATGCCGCGCGCGGCGCAGTGGAGAGCGGCGCGTTCGAGCGGGACCATGCCCTGGCCCAACGCGACGTCGTGCACCGTGCGCGTGCGCGACCGCGCCAACACGAGTTCCGCCAGTTCCTCGTTCACGCGCAACGCCTCGCCGACGGCCGTACGCCCGGTATAGCCGATGCCCTTGCACGTCTCGCAACCGACGGCCTCGTACCATTCGCCGTTCATCTCGTGCGCTCCGTAACGCGCGCAGAGATCGTTCGGCGGCGTCACGCGGCGTCGGCATTCGGGGCACACGACGCGCACAAGCCGTTGCGCAAGCACGCCGGTCACCGACGAAGCCACAAGAAACGGTTCGATGCCCATGTCGAGCAGTCGCGTAAAGACGCCCGCCGCCGTTCCGCTGTGAATCGTGCTGATCACGAGGTGACCGGTGAGGCCCGCTTGAACCGCGAGCCGCGCGGTCTCCGCGTCGCGAATCTCACCCAGCATGATGACCTCCGGGTCTTGTCGAAGGATTGCGCGAAACGCCGCGTCGAAGGTGAAACCCGACCCCGGCGCGATCTGCGTTTGCGACACGCCCGGCAGTTTGCACTCAACGGGGTCTTCAATCGTCACGATGTGCGCCGCGCGTCCACGCACCCGCGCGATTTCCTGCAACAACGCGTAGATGGTCGTCGTCTTGCCGCTCGAACTTGGCCCGGTGAGAAGCAACGTGCCCTGCGGTCGCGCGACGATCTCGCGCAGGCGCGTCACAATGGCGGCATCAAAGCCCAACGCGTCGA
>JAKJDA010000058.1:5685-11355 GCA_022706165.1 Candidatus Hydrogenedentota bacterium
TATCTCGCCCCGCGCGCCCAGCACGCGCACCACGACCTTCTCGCCATGCACCGTCGGAAACAACGACACGCGCATCGCCTGCCCGCACGGCGTCGCGTCGGCGTCGATGCGCCCGTCCTGCGGCACGTCGCGCTGATAAACTGTGATCTTCGCAAGGATCTTCGTGCGTGCGACAATCTTCGCGTGGTGTTGTCGCGGCAACCGCGCGACCTCGTGCAGCAGACCGTCCACACGCCACCGCACCGACGTCGCGTCCGCCCACGGCTCGATGTGGATATCGCCGACACCGTGCCGCACGGCCGCCAGGAACAACGCATTCAACGCGTTAGCGACACCCACCTCACCGGTGTCGAGCTCGGCCAACGCGAATGGGCCGGGCGCGCTGTCGGGCCTGTCGTTATCTAGAATGCGTAACGTAACCACGGATACCTCCTGATGAAGAAAGAAATGAACCACAGATGCACACAGATGGGCACAGATAAGAGAAGAATTTTTCGACAGGATTTACAGGATTAACAAGATTAAAGAAAGAGGGAGCGTTTCCCCACGTTCTTAATCTTGTCAATCCTGTCGAAAACTCTTCGCTTTTCTTCCATCTGTGTGTATCTGTGTTCATCTGTGGTTCATTCTCTTTTTTATAAACTATAAAACAGCGTGTCCGACAGTTGTGAGATCACGCCGAGCGTCGCCACTTCGACCCACATAACACCAAGTCCAATAATCACCACACACAACGGCAACAGGATATCGAGGAGTATCCGCGCGCGTTTGCTGCTCTGTTGCCGGTAATGGCGTGCGACGTGGCCAAGGCACGACGGCAACATCCCGGAGCTCTCACCAACCGCCGCCATCGAACGGAACGACGGCAAGAACAAGCGTTCGCGACGCAACGCATCGGCCAAGGACGTTCCCTGTTCGACCTTTGCCTGTATCCGTGTTAGCGCGCGCGCATATCCGCGACTGACCGATGCCTGCGCAACATCGCCCAGCGCGACATCCAGCGTGACGCCGTTCGCGAGCAGCCGTTCCAGCAGCAGACCGATATGTGCGAGATTGTTGCGTCGATAAAAGCCGCCGACCGACAGAAAAAGCCTGCTGCTTAAGGCGCGCGGCGACACGATGAAGCGGCGAGAGATGGCGAGGCGGCTAAGCACGTGCCAGAATGTGACGAAAACGCAAAGTACAATGAAGAGAAAGAGGTAGTACTGCTGATATTGGGATAAATGGATTTGCCTTTCGTTGTTCATGGTAAACGTGGTGAAGCCGAACAGCTTGCTCACAAATCCGCTGTGCGCTCTAAACAGCACGCCGAAGTCCATGACCATAGCCTCATACATTGGAAAAATCCAACTGGTGATAAAACTTATGAGGGTCACCAGCGCTGTAACCAGGAAAATAACATACGCCATCTGATTGCGGCGCGTGGTGCGGAACGCGATGTCGTCGCTGAGGTATACGGCGAGGTCTTTCAGCACGGTTTCGAGCGTGCCGGAACGTTCTCCCACGGCCACGAGGTCGGTATAGTACGTAGGGAAGAAGCGTGGACGTGTGCGCAGGGCGTCATGCAACGATAGCCCCTGTCGCAGGTCTCGCGCGATCCCGGAAAGCGACGATGCCGTCAGACCGTTGGGTGCATCGACCACGGCGCGCTCCAACGTGTCCGGCAAAAACGAGTTGCAGCGAATCGCGGATGCGAGCAGTTCGGTAACGTCTGCCAGCTCGCGTAGCCGCTTGAGCTTGCGGAAGACGATTAACGCGCGGCTACGTGCGCGGTTGGGCAGCAGCAAGACCAGCCAGACAATCCCAAGCGCGATCACCATCGACTGAAGGAACCAAACCAGCATGTCTTCCGCGGGTAACCGCTCTTCGGTCAGGATGAACGCCACGTCCAGCAACAAGAACACAAGAAACATCGCGCCGATAAGACGGATATAGAATGTGCGCTTGCGCCAGAACGGCGACGGGCCGGAGGAAGCAGTTTCGAGGCGTTTGATAGGTTCTTTGGGCGGCTCAACGGAGCGTTGCGCTCGCAGCAAATTGAGCGTCATTTCCAACAGAAGCAAACCCAAACCCAATGTCACTAAGGCCGCAACAATATAGCCTGCGATGACATCGCGCTGGACAAGCCAATAGGTCAACGCGCCCATGAGCAAGAAAGTCGCAGCGACAAACGCCGACACCCAGCCCGTGCTGACGGTTCGCCGCGTTCCGTCTCTGTCGCGCTTGTCGCGAAAATCGTCCTGCTTCATCGCTAGAACATCCCCGTTAGCGAATTCCCGCCCAGGAAAGTGGGCAGATAGATCGAGACCGCGATCGCCCCGACGGTCACTGCGATCACGATCAACAATGCCGGTGCCAAGGCCGCGCCGGCAAAGCGGTCGTAGTTCGCCACCCGCCGGTCGTATCCTTCCGCGAGAAACAGTAGCGTGTCGGCCATATCGCCACGCTCCTCCGCCGAACTCAGCATCCAACAGAACGCGCGCTCGAAACAGCCCGTTTCCTGCAACGACTCGCCCACGGGGGCTCCAAGCTCAATATTCGAAATGGCCTTGGTCGCGCCCGCGCGTAAACGTCCATCGCCCGCAGCTTCGGCGGCGATATCCAGCGCGTCCAGAATCGGCACATCGCTCGATGCGAGCATTCCGAGCGCCCGCGTGAAACGCGCCATCGCGACCGCGCGGTGCATCCGGCCAAGGACAGGAAGGCGCGCCTTGATCCAGTCCAGCGCAGGGAGACTTCGAGGCCCCGTCATTCCCCAGCCGCTCAGCAACCCAGCCGTGATGACGAGACCAAAAACCGCCCCCGCAATGGGGAAAAACCGGAAAAGAGGCAGCGTTGTTCTACTCGTAAGCGACTCGCCTAGCGACAGAAGCAAGCCCTGTTGCGCGCGGTATTCTGGCAAAACTTTCCACATGAGCAGCAGCAGCACCCCCAGCGCCACCGCTGACACGATCGCCGGATACGCCAGGGCCATTTGCATGCGGTCGCGCAGGGTGGCCATGCGTTGCGAGTATTGGACGAGGGTCGCGAAGACGCCGGGGAGGTTGCCGGTGCGTTCACCGGCGCGGACCATGCTAATGTAGACGGGCGGGAAGCTCGACTCGTGGATCATCAGGGCTTCTTCGAGCGAACTGCCGTGGGTGATGTGCTCGTGCATGTCTTCGAGCACGGCGCGAAGCTTGCGGCTAGACACGTCGCGCGCAAGGGCGGCGATGCTGGGCGCAAGCGGCAAACCGCTGCGGGTGATCGCGAGCATCTGTTCGTTGAAAAGTTCGAGGTCTTCCCAGGTCAGGCGCTGTTTTTGCCGTACGTAGCCCAGCCGCGCGATGACCGGCTCGACCTTGCTGACTTGCAGCCCCTGTTCTTGCAGCATTTGGACCACGCGTTGCTGCGTGGATTCCTCGATCTCGCCCTTGATGACGCGCCCGCCCGCGTCCACGGCTCGGTAACGAAATAGTTGCATGTCCTTCTCCCGTGAAGCCGCCTGGAAACGCTTTTCGCATACATATGACCGTCCGGCGCCAAGGCGATCACGCGAAACGCATATTCCCGGTCGAGAGTGGGGGGGGCAGGCTTCTGTTGAGGCGGTCCGGGCGGTTTGCCGCAACGTGCTGCGTGTGTTTTCACGTTGGATGCATACGGCATGTTCCCGTTCCGTGCGTCTTGACGGGGATGCGAGTCGTCGCATTCACATTTCGATTCGTCCGAACTTCTCGTCCCATTTTTCGCGCCGGTTTTGCCGTCTCGTTCATTCCTTTGTCTTTGTAGCGCCCGGTCTCTGTGCCGGGCGCATGTTGGGGCAAACGACACGACGCCATCCCTATCGCTCTGGATCAGAGTGACCAGAATGTCCCATCCCTCAAACTGACTTGGCGCACGAATATCGACCCTTGCGCCCAGACGCGCCCGGCACGGAGACCGGGCGCTACAAAAAAGTCGCCGATGACCATTCTCATGCGCAAGTGTTCGGTTTTTGAACACGATCCGTCAACGGGGATCGTTTTCATGACGAAAGGACAGGCGAGAATGATACAATGTGTATCGAGAATGATTGGGGCATCGAGAAGGAGAGTTTTCATGGGCGATACGACGCCAAAAAGGCCGGCCAAGGACCATCGTGTTTGTGTTCGGCGGCCCTTCCGGTTCGCGGCGGCGGTTTTTGCGGCGTTGCTGGCGGCCTTGCCGGCGGCGGCGCTGCTGGCGGGCGATGTGGACGGGTCCAATACGGTGGACAGCTTGGATGTCCAGATCGCCATTAATGCAGCGTTGCGGCTTCCGGTGCCGACGACGTATTGGCCGGACGTGGATTATAGCGGCGCTGTCGATGCATTGGATGTGCAACTGGTGATCAATGCGGCGCTGCGGCTCCCGGTCGACATCGACGGCGATGGCATTTGCGACGCCGCCGACGTCAATCTCTTCACGCATATCGATTCCTTCGCCATCAACGGCGGGGCCGCCACGGCCAATGATCGCTCCGTCTATCTCAACCACGTATGCATCGGCGCCCCCACCGACTACATGGCCAGCGAATCAGCGGATTTCGCCGGAGCGCAGTGGCGGCCGTATTCGACGGCGCCGTTGTTCGTGTTGTCGGAAGGAAACGGCGCCAAAACCGTTCATTTCAAGGTAAGGCGCTTCGTGAAGGACTCGAACACGCTCAGCGATGCGATAGCGCTTTCCTATGCGCCCACGCCGCCCACGTTGCAGTCGTTCGCCATCAACAACGGCGCGCCCGCCGCCGCTGGGCGAACCATCATCCTGAACAACATTTGCGTGGGCGGGCCGGACGAATGCCTGGCCAGCGAATCCGCTTCGTTCGAAGGCGCGGCGTGGCAGCCGTATTCCAGCGCCCCGTCGTTTGCCCTCGCGACGCCTGGCAACGGCGTCAAGACGGTCTATTTCAAGACGCGCAACGCCCTTGGCGAATCGGCGACGCTCTCCGACCAAATTTCGCTGAACGAGCCTGTGCCGCCGGTGGTGACCGCGTTTCACATCAACAACGGCGACGCGCAAACCGGGAACCGGATCGTGACGTTGCATAACGTTTGCCTCAACGCGCCCACGCAGTATATGGCGAGCGGCGCGCCAAGTTTTTCAGGCGCTTCCTGGCAGCCGTATGCCGCGGCGCCGGCGTTTGTCTTGCCGGCGGGCAACGGGACCAAGACGGTCTATTTCAAGACGCGCAATGCCTATGGCGAGTCGTCCGTCGCGCAGGACGCGATAGAGCTCAAAGAACTGCAACTCGAGTGGAGTCGGAGCGTATTCGATCTTTCGCGGCGCGACAGCCATGCCGCCGTCGCATTGGGAGACGCCGTATGGGTTTTGGGCGGCAAGGGCAACGACGGCGCAAAGCTCAACGACGTCTGGCGGTCCGAGGACGGCGCGACGTGGACGCTTGCCACCCCTGCCGCTCCGTGGGCCGCGCGCACAGGACATGCCGCCGTCGCGTTCCATGGGCGCATCTATGTCATCGGCGGTTTTTCGGCGGCGGGCGCGCAACGCGATGTTTGGTCATCGGACAACGGCGTCGAGTGGCGCATCGAAACCCTACAGGCGCCGTGGTCGGCGCGATCGGCGCATGCCGCCCTCGTCTACCAAAACAAACTGTGGGTGATCGGCGGTTTCGATGTCCAAGGAAATCGCGTCAACGACGTGTGGCACAGCGAC
>JAKJDA010000590.1:0-337 GCA_022706165.1 Candidatus Hydrogenedentota bacterium
GGAAAATGATAAAATTATTGCAATTGAATTAAAATCAGTAAAACCGAATTCAGGTGAAATGCGCGGAGAAAAACAGAAAATACTTGAAGGTAAAGCTGCGCTTTTTCAAAAATATAAAACTAACAATATTGAGTTTTATATTGGTTTTCCTTTTGACCCCACAAGCTCTGATGAAACAGCTTACGATAAAAAAAGATTTCTGAATTCAATAATAAATATGACAAATTTTTTTGATGAAAAAGAAACGCTGATAGCTTCAGAGTTATGGGATTTTTTGTCCGGTTCAACAAACACTATGGAAGAAATTCTTCAAATAATAAATGCGATTTCAACGCCG
>JAKJDA010000590.1:348-1664 GCA_022706165.1 Candidatus Hydrogenedentota bacterium
TTTAATTTTTTGAAGAACGCGGAAAATCGCAGTAAAAAAGAATATATTGTTTTATTGAATAATTGGTTTTTAAAATCAGAAATGAAATTATGTATGAACAGTAAAGTTATAGAACAAAAAATAAATGATGATAATAAATTGTATAGATTATATATGCAGGATATATTTGATTCAAAGGGTAATTATAATCTTAAAAGATTTAATTCAATGGAGAGAATAATATCAGATGCTGACTAAAACTTTTAGCGGTTTGATTGACGGAATCAATGGAATAATAATAACAATCGAAGCTGACGTATCAAAGGGTATGCCGAATTTCAATCTTATCGGGCTTGCCGATACTTCAGTCAAAGAAAGTAAAGACCGTATTCGCGCGGCGTTGAATAACAGCAATTTTAAATTTCCGGTCGCAAAAATAACTGTTAATCTTTCGCCTGCTTCAGTAAAAAAAGAGGGCGCAGCGCTTGATTTGGGCAGCGCAATCGCAATATTGAATTCTGCGGGCATAATCAAAAACGAAAATATTGATAAGAGTTTTTTTATCGGCGAACTGCAATTATCAGGCGAAATAAAAGGAGTGGCCGGCGTGCTGCCCTTAATCATATCAGCGCGCGAAAACAATTTTGAATACGCGTATGTTCCCGAATCAAATAAAGAAGAGGCTGCGATAGTCAAAGGTATAAAAATTATACCGGTAAATTCGTTGTATCAGACTGTTCAATATTTGAATAACGAGATTGAATTGCAGATATATGAACGCGATTTGTCAAAAAGCGGCAGATTGAAATATGAATATGATTTTGCGGAAGTCGTTGGTCAGAATACAGCGAAACGCGGACTTGAAATTGCCGCGGCCGGCGGTCATAATATTCTGATGATTGGCCCGCCGGGCACAGGCAAAACTATGCTCGCTAAAACGCTGCCTTCGATTCTTCCTGAAATGTCGTTTGAAGAAGCATTTGAAACTTCAAAGATTCATTCTGCCGCAGGTTTGTATAACACGAGCGACTCGCTGATTTTCAGAAGACCGTTCAGAAGTCCGCATCATACTGTAAGCAATATTACGCTAATCGGCGGCGGTGCAAACGCGCGGCCTGGCGAAGTCAGTCTTGCGCATAACGGCGTGCTGTTTCTTGACGAGTTTCCTGAATTTAAAAGAGCGGCTTTGGAAACTTTGCGCCAGCCGCTTGAAGACGGAATAATCACTGTCAGCCGCATAAAAGCCGTATATACATATCCGTCAAAATTCATACTTGTAGCTACAATGAATCCCTGCCCTTGTGGAAATCTCAATAATCCTGACAAGCAATGCACAT
>JAKJDA010000591.1 GCA_022706165.1 Candidatus Hydrogenedentota bacterium
CATCGCGGTTTCTACCGAATTATCTGGGATGCAATCGAGAACATTTCGACGCCGTCGCAGAGCGTGTTGTATCAGTCCCTCGTTGCCAATCAGACCGCCATTGTGGCGCACGTTCGCCCTCTCGCGGACATTTTGCTCGTCACAGCAACACTGACCGCGTTTGCCGCGCTGCTGGCATTCACGAAAGGCGAGCGTCTTGAGAAAATCATACGCCCCATACTCTATGGTCTGGTAGGCGCAATGTTCGGCGGCGCGTTCGCACTGGGCGTAGTCGGCTTGGGGTTCGGCGATCTCGTCAAGCGGCGCGCCTACGCGACATCATTTTCGGAAAAGGGCTCCACGGACATCGTATTCGACGGGGACACTTTTCAGGTCGGCGAATTTTCTCTCCGGCTTCATGGCGCCGACGCTCCTGAACTAGAGCAGACCTGCATCGATCAACAGTACAGATTGACCCGATGCGGCGACGAGGCGCGGCACGAACTTCGGTCGCTATTGAAACTGACCACCTACATCTGTCGGGTGAAAACCAACGTCCGGACCGGACGCGCCCAGGATTCGTTCGGGCGCCCGTTGGTAGAATGCACAACTACCAGTGGTGTCGACCTAGCAAGAAAACTCATCACGGAAGGCTGGGCGACGCAGTACGCACCAAACCAAGCGGAGCCGAATCGAACGACGGATCAGTTGATCGGCGGAGACGCCGTGGTGATCGACGGCGACCGATGCACGCTCCAGCCTCGCATCTGGAGGCGCAACCCACACAAACGACAGCGCATGATGAACGCGGACAGTCGAGAGAACAGAGAGTGGGCCGTAGCGTTGCTCGCGCAGTGCTTCCCGCCACCTAACTCCGATAATCCCCGTTGATCTCCACATAGCGCTTCGTGAGATCGCAGGTGTGCATCACCGCCTCGCCGTCGCCCGCGCCCACATCGACGGTGATCTCGAGTTCGCTGCGTTTCATGTAGGCGCTCATGGCGCCTTCGTCGTAGGTCTTCGAGACCGCGCCGTTCTTCGCGGCCCAGTGGGGGCCGAATTTCACGCTGATCTTTGCGCGCACCACGGGCTGGTCCGACCGCCCGACCGCCATGACGATGCGGCCCCAGTTGGCGTCCTCGCCGGCGATGGCGGTCTTCACCAGCGGGCTTTCGCAGATCGTGCGGGCGATGATCTTCGCCGACGCGTCGGACTTCGCGCCCTTCACTTTCACGGCGACGAGTTTCGTCGCGCCCTCCCCGTCGCGCACGATCTGGATCGCGAGATCGACGAGCACCTTCTTCAACGCCTTCCTGAAATCGGCGAGGCGCGGATCGGCCACCGTCTTCACCGGCGCATGTTTCGCCTGATGCGTGGCGTAGAGCAGCACGCAATCATTCGTCGAACGATCGCCGTCGACGGTGATGGCGTTGAAGCTCGCGTCGGTTTCTTCCTTGAGCATCGCCTTCAGCGCGGCCGGCGCGATGGCCGCATCCGTGAAGACGAAGGCGAGCATGGTCGCCATGTCCGGCGCGATCATGCCGGAGCCCTTGGCGATGCCGGCGATGTTCACTTGGACGCCGTCGATCTCGCAGGTGGCGCCCGCGCCTTTCGGGAAGGTGTCGGTCGTCATGATCGCCGCGGCGGCTTTGGGCCATTCCACCGGCGCCATCTCAAGCGAGG
>JAKJDA010000592.1:0-314 GCA_022706165.1 Candidatus Hydrogenedentota bacterium
GACATTCGTCCGCAACTCGGTGAATTCCGATCCCAACTCCACGGAATACCCACGCGGGACCACAAACGACTCCGTCAGCTCCAGAAGGGATTTTTCCACCGAACGCATATCGCTCTGTCCCATCCGCGCCGTAATGGTCACCACATTTTTTCCGTTCTCCCGGCGCAACGCCTGCGAACTTTGCGCCCGATCAAACGTCACCAACTGTTTCAACGAAACCAGCATCCCGCTCGACGAAAGAACCGCGACATTATCGAGATTGGCCGTCGTCTTCCTATCCTCCTCCCGGAACTGCGCCCACACCGGAATCTCTC
>JAKJDA010000592.1:324-1654 GCA_022706165.1 Candidatus Hydrogenedentota bacterium
TTGAGATCGGGCAGACGAATGCCGCGCAAAGCGAAATCCACCGTCTGCGCAATAAGCATCGGCGTCACCCCCGCCTCGACCGCCAGCAGATCGTCCACCTTGATGCGCATTTCTTCCTTCGCGCGATCGATGTCCGTCGTCACATTGCTAATGCCGGGAAGGGCCTCCATTTGCTTCTTGAAACGCTGCGCATAGCCGCTCAAAAGACCGCTGTCATCTCCGCGCAAGTTGACCGACACCATGCGCGTCGAACTCTCGCTCGTCTCCGCAACCTGAAATTGCAGTTCCACGCCCGGCAACGCTGCGGGAATGCGCGCGCGCAAATACGTCATCGCCTCCTCCGTCGAACAAGGCAGCTTCTCGCCCGGCGCCAAGTCTTCCGGGTGAATCAGATATATCCGGATTCTCCCCTTGCTCCGATCGTGATCGAGAATCACGCTGCGAATGCCCAACCGCTCCCGCACCTCGTTGATAGACGCCGAAACCGCCCGCATGCGATCGCGGGCCATGTCGATGTCAAAGTTCTGCTGAAACGAAACCGAGATATCCACCTCGCGGGCGTCCACCGTGGGCATGCGCTGCATGCTCACGTGCTTGCCCGCAACCTGATAGGTGAAAGCGCTAAACCCGGCGATAACCAACAGCGTCGCCATGCGCCAATGCATACACCCCCTCAAAAATGACGCATACGCGCGTTTCAACGGCACGAGCGGCGTCCCCCGGAGGAAGTGCGTCACGCCTGCGGAAACCGCCGGCCCCGCAAACCGTCCCAAACCAGCGCGCGCGCGCCGTCCCCACGCGTATGCTCCAAATGGACGCAGCGGCTTCATCCGACTCGCCGCCAGCGGGATCAGGGTCATCGCGATCGCCAAACTCGCCAATTGCGACACCGTGATGGGCACAGCGAACTGGCGCATATACGTGGCCATTTCCCCGGTTTGCATGTAGAAAATGGGGATGAACACCACAATCGTGGTCAGCGTGGAAGCCGTGATCGCCATGCTGACCTCGAAGGCCCCCACCTTGGCGCTTTCCGCGGGACTCTTCCCCAGTTGCTGATGGCGGTAGATGTTTTCGATGACGACAATGCTGTCATCCACCAGACTGCCGACGCCGATCATGAGCGAGATCATCGTCACGACATTCAGCGTCATCCCGGCGAAATACATGAACACGATCGCCGTCACCAACGACGTCGGAATGGCCAACGCCACGATCAACGTCGTCCTGAAACGGCGCAAAAACAGGAGCAGCACGAGAATGGCCAACACGGCGCCGTGCTTGCCGGCCTCTATCAGCCCATCCAAGGCCGAAAGAATGATCTTGGACT
>JAKJDA010000593.1 GCA_022706165.1 Candidatus Hydrogenedentota bacterium
CGCCGTGCGCAAGCGCGTTGCGCATCGTCGTGTCCTGCGTATTGCCGGAGCTTTGCGCGTTTTCTTCCATCATGCTTTTTCGGCTTGTTCCGGAGTCGGGTTTGTTTGGGGCGGCGCTCTGCGTTGAGCTGGCGCTTTAAAATCGGAGAACGCTCTAAACAGCGCGGGCCCCGCGAGAATCAATGCGATGGCAAGCCATACGATTGCCACAAAAATATGAAACGCCGCCGCGTCCCCGTCTTTTGAGATTTCTTCGGCCGCTACAAGAGCCGCGATCATATTGCCCGGCGCGAAGCGCGCAGGGCTGTCGGAGTCCAGCGAGTGCGGAAGTGATAGGAGAAATGGCAGAAGCGAAGCGAGGAACATGAGCAAGAGGCCAACCAATCCGACGTGGTTGTGGTTCATTATTTTGCGCAATCCGAATTGCCACAGCAAGCGGGCTGTGACGAAAAACGCGGATGGGTAAAGGAACAGGATTGCCGCGACGTACACACCCTCGACGAAGTCGCTCGAACCGAATCCGTCGAGCGCGCCGACGCCAGCGCAAACCGCGAGCGTCGCAATGCCCAGAACGACGGCGAAAACGATGCCGTTCTCCGCGCCCGTGAAAAACGGGAACTGCGCGAGGCGCCTCCATCTGCGCGGCGACACTTCCATGAGCACGCGCCTGCTGCATCCGGGCTTTGAGGATACTGCGATGAACATAAGCACATTCGCGACAAGTATCGACGGAACTCCCCAGGCGAGAATGTAAGCCGCCTCCGATTCGTACAGCGCGGCGACACCCGCGACCACCATCCACACAAACCAGAAAATGGCTGCGAGGCGCCTGAAGCCGCGCGCGCTGTTCGAGCTTGGCGGGGAGATGTTGGCCGCCGCCATTGAACGCATGAGCAGGCACGCGGTTGTAGCGCCCAGCAACGTAAACGCAACGCCTTTCCATCCGGCGGAAACACCGGCCGCACCACCAAACGCGAAAGCCAGTGTAATTATGGCGGTTGCCATGTATACCGTGAGTTGTATTGCGATCAGGGCGACGATGATCCGGAACGCCTTCGAAATTTTCACCGTGGCGAACAGCAGCGCCAGGTAGTACACGCACACGGCGCCGACGGCCATGGCCAGAAACGTGCCCAGCATAGAGAACATGTCGACGCCGCGCAGCAGGTATGCGAGCATCAAGAACGGCAGCGACGTGCTCGCAAACAACACCATGAGGACTATCGCCGACATGATCTTGCCGTCCACAAACTGCATCGGGGTGAGAGCCGTGGTGAACTGCAAATCCATGCGTTCAGGCTTGCGTTCGGCTGTCATGCGCGATGCGATGAAAAACGGAATCGCCACGAATACGACCATGCCGAGCAGCGACATCACAGTGCCGAACACGGCCTTGCCGAGGGCCTCGCCGTAGAGGCTATCGCCATCGTCGCCGCGCCCCGCGACAAGCGCGATGGCGACGGCTGCGACTTGGATGAACAGGAAGCCGACAAGGCCGGTTGATACGATGCGGCTGCGGACATTCTGGCGCAGTTCTTTGACGGTGACGGGATTGGGGGCGGGCAATTTCAGTTTCATGCGAGATCCCCTTTCGTAACGGACATGAAGACATCCTCGATTTTGCGGGTCTCGACGCGGAATTCGAC
>JAKJDA010000594.1 GCA_022706165.1 Candidatus Hydrogenedentota bacterium
CGTGCCGCGCCACGCGTTCCGCCACGAGCGCCGCTGTTTCCATATGCTTTGGACGATATGCGACGTCCGATACGGCGATGGAGGGAAAGCCCAGGAGCATGCCTTCGTAGGCCCCGGCTACCGTGCCCGAGTAGGTTACATCGTCGCCGAGGTTCGCGCCGGGGTTGATGCCGGAGACGACCAAGGCGGGAGGGCCCGGCAACAGGTGGCGCACGGCCAACATGACGCAGTCGGTCGGGGTGCCGTCGACCATGCACCATTTTTCTTTGAAAGGCGTTACGCGCAGGGGGCGATGGAGCGAAACGCCATGGCCCACGGCGCTTTGCTCTCGATCGGGCGCGAACACCCAGACGTCGCCGATATGCCCCAGCGCTTCGGCGAGCAGGGAGATGCCCGGGGCGCGAATTCCGTCGTCGTTTGTCACCAGAATGCGTGGATTCGTCATGTGATATGCCAGAACCGCCGCGCTGTTTGATTTCAAAAAATGCGTCAAGGGGTAGTGCCGGAGCAAGCCCCGGCGGATTATGGCATGCGGTTTTTCCGCGATCAAATTGCCGCGGGAACCGGATTGCGCGTTGTGGCGCCGGAAATGGGGCTATTGCGAGCGCTGGCTCACATGGGGGCTGGCGGAGCGATGCCAGAGGTTGTACTTGAGGATGCACCAGAGGGCTTGGACGCCGTCTTTCCAGTCGATTTTCTTGCCTTCCTCGTAGGTTCGTCCGGCGTAGGATATCCCCACCTCGAAGATGCGGCAGCGCAGGGCGGCGATTTTTGCCGTGATTTCGGGCTCGAAGCCGAAGCGCGCCTCCTCGATCTCGATTTGTTGAATCACTTCGCGCCGGAATGCCTTGTAGCAGGTTTCCATGTCCGTGAGGTTGAGATTGGTGAACATGTTGGACAGGGTGGTGAGCAGCTTGTTGCCGACGGCGTGCCAGAAAAGAAGCACCCGGTGAGACTCGCCGCCTGCGAATCGGGAACCGTAAACGACATCTGCCTTGCCTTCTTGGATGGGGCCCAGCAGTTTGGGGTAATCGCGCGGATCGTATTCCAGGTCGGCGTCCTGAATGATCACGACATCCCCCAACGCATGCCGAATGGCGGTGCGGAGGGCCGCTCCTTTTCCCTGATTCACGGCATGACGGAAAACCCGGACGTTGTCAAAGCGTTGCGCCATAGCGTCCAACTGGGCTCCGCTGCCGTCCGTGGAGCAGTCGTCGACCAGGATCAGCTCTTTTTCCAACGGGACGGCCTGTACGGCGTCGACAATCGAACCGATGGTCTTTTCTTCGTTGTAAACCGGGATTACCACGGATAGTCGCATCAGCCCCCTCTTTGCGCTCTGCTTTGCGCTTTGTCAGGGTGATTCTAGACGGCGATTGGCTACAATACAAGAGGGGACATACAAGAGGGGACATACAAGAGGGGACGAATGCGTTGTTTGTCCAAGGGGAAACGGACCCATTTGGGCTGCGGCGAGATTTTTCCGCCTCAAATAGAGTCTTGTCGCGCCGGAAAAGGAGGGGTAAAGGGAATTCGCCATGGCGTTGAGGGTGTTGTGTAGTCATGAAGGGCGGGCACTTAAACGAAGGCGTTCCGTTGTAAATAATTGAAAAAAATGAATTTATGACGTTCTTGGCGG
>JAKJDA010000595.1 GCA_022706165.1 Candidatus Hydrogenedentota bacterium
TTTTTGTGTGCGTCTGTAGTCTGTTTTGGGGAGCCTAAGCCGTTCGCAACATGCAGATCGGGCGCTGCGGAAAAACCGCCGATGACCATGCGCATGCGCCATTCCTCGGCTTTTGAATGCGACGGCCCTGAGGGGAGTGTTGTGGGCGCCTAGGCGGGCATGATACAATCCAATCGGATTGAGGAAGACGTTGACAACCCCGCACGAATTCGCCATGGGACGTCGGCGCGCGAACGAGGCGGATGAGGAAAAGAGAGACCGCGCCCATGCTATTTCGACGACATGCCCAACCGTCCGCTTCAGAACACAAATCTTCCGGCTCCGATCCGGCGCAGGAAACGGAGGATCTGTTCCTTGTCGAATACGACATGATGCTCAAAGGCGCCGTCATCATGCGCCGCGGCAAGCCCATCCGCCAGTTGGGCGTCACGGTGAACGGCTGCACCCGGCTGGTCACCAGCGGCGATGCGGTGGACCGGCAGACCTACGAAGCGCTTATCGCCATAGGCGCCATTCCCCCGCCCCGGCCTAAAACCAAGCCCCCAGCCAATTCCGTCCCCATGCCTCCGCGGATCGCCGGCTCCGAGGAAGGAAACGAGGCCTAGCGCTGTGGCGCGCACCATTGCCGCGGCCTTGATCGTCCGCGATGAAAGCGCTCTTCTTGCCGAATGTCTCCAGGGTCTGCGCGGGCTCGTGGATGAACTGGTGGTGGTCGACACGGGATCGAGCGACGACACCGTCGCCATCGCCCGGAGCGCCGGAGCCAAAGTGCCTTTTTTTCTGTGGTGCGACGATTTCGCCGCCGCGCGCAACGAGTCGCTGTGGCACTGCACCGCGGATTGGGTTTTCATCATCGACGCGGACGAGCGCATCGTTCCGGACGATCTGCCCGCCATCCGCGCTCTGGCCCAGGGATCGCAGGACAATTGCTACCGCTTCGTCACACGGAACTACACCAACACCCGATCCGTCAGCGAATTTCACCCCTGCGCCCCGGACGATCCCATAGCGCGCGGATTCGCAGGATGGTACCCAAGCGCCAAGGTGCGGCTGTTTCCCAATCGCCGGGGTGCCGCGTTCGAAGGCAACGTGCACGAAAGCGTGGTCGCGTCGCTCGAACGCGCCGGAATCGTTGTGGTCGATTGCCCCATCCCCATTCACCACTACCCGCTTGAACGCGGATCGGAGCGCGTCCGGCAGAAGCAGGAGCAATACATCCGCCTTGGCCTGCACAAGCTGCAAGCCGCCCCGGATGACGCGCGCGCCGCCGCCGAACTCGGCAACCAATACGCCGAGATCGGCAACTATCCCCAAGCGGCGGCGGCCTATCGCGAATCGCTCAAACGGGATCCCTCCAACCCCGTTGTGCTGAAAGACCTGGCGGGCGTGCTGCATCTGCTTGGCCGCAACGACGAAGCCAAGCGCTTCATCAAAGTGGCCCTGGAGCTCGACCCGGCGTACGCGGAAGCCTGGCGCGCCCTAGGCGTCATCATGATGGCCGAAAAACAGTGGCGAACCGCCGTCGAATGCTTCCAACAAGAGCAGCGACATGCGCCGGAAGCGCCGGAGGTCCATCGCCACCTGAGCCTCGCGCTCGAAGGCGATAACCGCCTTGAGGAAGCCGCC
>JAKJDA010000596.1 GCA_022706165.1 Candidatus Hydrogenedentota bacterium
TTCAAGGGCGGCACCCTGCTCAGTCCCGACCAACTCCGAGAACACGTCCTGCCCGGTCACAAATACTCCGCGCAGCGCTGCCATGAAGCGGGCCGACGCTACATCCTCCATTCCTGCGGCGAACTCAGCGCGATCATGGACGACCTGATCGACGACGTGCGGATCGACGGCAAGCACTCCTTCGAAGACGTGATCTTGCCGGTGACCGAGGCCAAGCAACGTTACGGCGATCGCATCAGCATACTGGGCGGCATCGACGTGGATTTCCTGTGCCGGGCCGACGAGCAGGCCGTGCGCAAGCGCGTGCGCGAGACGCTCGAACACTGCATGCCCGGCGGCGGTTACCTCCTCGGCACCGGCAACAGCGTAGCCAACTACATCCCGCTCGACAACTACCTCGCCATGCTCGACGAGGGGCGCCGCTTCGCGTAGCCCCAATACCCTCTTTACGGTTGTGCGCGCAGCGGAGTATATCCCGAGGATCCTCAAATCATAGGGCGCTTGCCCGCCAACAAAGCACAAACGCGAAAGAGAAATGCTCGAAAAGGAATTCATCCGGCGCTACGATCAGGCAATGCAGCAGAGTGCAAGGAACACGAGATTAAGGTCCAGGCGCCCGGGAAACAAAAAAGCCAATAGGTCACATCTTGTAACCTATTGGCCCTACATGTTTTACGTGGTGGAGCTGAGGGGGATCGAACCCCTGGCCTCTGCATTGCGAACGCAGCGCTCTCCCATCTGAGCTACAGCCCCATAGGGAAGTTGGCGGCAACCATCGCGTTGTGGCGCGCGCCAACAGGAACGCCACTATACCATGCGTCAGATCCGGTGTCAACTTTTCACTTCTTTCGATCGGATAGGCAAGGGTTTTCCACATGTCGCCCGGATCTTCACAAGGCTTCGCCGGGCGATTTTCATTGACGGATTGACGATGAAGGGCTATGATGACAGCGGTGAGGTTGCCGCCGTTATTTATTTCGCTTCATATGACAGTCAAGAGTGCCTTTCCTGCCAGTAACTCGGGGTTCTGCTCCGCAACGTGGAGTGGCTGGAAATGGATGTGCACAACGTGGCGACAAGCGTTTTTGCCCGGGCATTGGGACTGGATCCGCAACAACGCTTGTGTTCGTCGCTCATGTGTGATTTCGACACGGCGGATGTCGCCCATCTGCGCGCTCTGCGGGATCGCATGGATGCGCTCTCTCCGGACATCACGGAGATACTCGATCGTCACATCGCCTTGGTCGATCGCGCCCGTACGATGTTGGGGGAGACTCCCGAGCCGGAGCGTTGGGTGCGCCAGGAAGCGACATGGCCTCTTCCAGTCAACGAATTGCCTGATTTTACGGCGTGCTGCGATTTTTTGTCGGATGTTCTTCCCGTCGTTTTTGCGGCCTTCGAGCATGATTCGCCGGACGAACGGATGCGAACGGCCCGTGCGGTGACCAAGGCTGTTTTTCTTGAACTCGCAGCGTGCGTCACTTCTCGGACTGCGGCGGTTCCCTGTCCGTCCCAATGCGATCAGGCATGTGCCCAACGCCGCCGTCGCGTATTGCTCGATCTGGCCGCAAGCAAGACCCTCCATGGAGGCAGCCTCGATGAGGCGCTGCATTTGGTCGTGG
>JAKJDA010000597.1 GCA_022706165.1 Candidatus Hydrogenedentota bacterium
ATCTCTTGGAGAGCGTTTCCTATCCCATTTTGAGCCGCAAGGCGCTCGAGGGGGAGGCGTCGCAGCATTTCGCTTTTTTGCGGTTGGTCAAGGGGATGACGCTGATTGGGTTTCCGATGGCATGCGGCATGTCGGCGCTTTCCGAGGGGGTGGTGGCCACGTTGTGCGGCGCCAAGTTCATTCCCGGAGCGGCGGCGGCGGCGGTCTTGACGTGGGTGCTTGCGTTGGAAATGCTGATGCGGATTCCCACGGTGTATTTGCGCGCCCGTTCGTGTTTTGCGGCCGTCACGCGCTGCTACGCCTTGGGCGTCGCGATAAAGCTTCCGTTGGCATGGCTGCTCGTTCCTCGGCTGGGCGTCAACAGCTTTCTGGCAATCAGCGTCCTGGCCTCCTGCATCATGTCTGTGGTCATTTTTCGAAGCGTGCGCTCCGTGTTGCCGGCTCTTTTTTGGCGCGAGGTTTTCGTGACGGCGGGCAAGCCTTTGATCGCTGCGATCGCGATGGCGGCCATGCTGTGGCCGATGAGGGACCTGTCGGTTTTCCTCACCGTGCCGGCGGGAGCGATCGGGTATGGCGTTGTTTTTGCCGCATTGGGCGGGATCGATCCGTTCGATCTTTCCTTTCTGCGCCAGCTGCTTGTCCGAAAAGGCGGCCGGGAAGCGGCGTAATCCGGGCGGCATGTTCCGCGCCATCGCTCGACTTTTTAATACGATGCCCCCAGAAGGCTTACCCACTGCAAAAGCTTTGCTGAAGGTATGCGTGGCTAGAGCGTTTTCGCTAATTATGCCTGAGCCCATCCTCCCGACAATCCTTCATCTTTTGGCAATCGGCTATGGGAAACGGGGAGGGATATCGAGATTCTTTGATATTTGGTTTCAAGGCGCGCCTGTCACGCAACTACGTGAAAATTTACGCCTATTTTTGCTGCAACAGCCGGATGCGCTGCGCGATTTGTTTGATGGGTTTTGTGTAGGGGGTTGCGTCGCCGGCGCAGGCGAGGTAGTCGATGCGGAGGGTCTTTTTTGTGGGGGCCTTCCAGGTTTCGGCGTCGAAGGAGCCGATGAGGGTGAGGCCCGCGTCGGCAATGGCTTGTTCGATGAATTCGCGGGGGTACATGCGTTCGCGAATGACGCTCTCCGCGCCGCGATTGACTTTCACGATGGTCTCGGACAGTCCCTTGCCGCGATGGTACCGGCTGTCCCAGTCGCTCGAAATGCGCCCGGTTCGTTCGCTCCAGCGTTGGTCCTCGAAATGTTCCAGCACCATGCGCTCGGTCACGACGTCGAAATAGAACAGGCCTTGTGGCCGTAGCGCGCGCGCGACTTCGCGCAATCCTTTGCGGAAATCGCGTTCGGCCAGCAGGAAATTAAAACTGTCGAACAGGCACGTCACGAAATCGACGTTGCGAAACGGCAGCGCGCGAAGGTCCGCGACGGCTACTGGAAGCCTCCGCGCGCCTTTCTTCCCGGCGCGCACCATCGCGGGCGAAAGGTCGCACCCCACGCTGGTCCACCCCGTCCTGCGCAGGCGCTTGATCAACGTGGCCGTGCCGCACGCCGCATCGAGATGCACGAACGGCTCGGGCAACATCTCCGCCAGCGCGCGCACCCCGAC